>DEPP01000121.1:482-4985 GCA_002358835.1 Bacteroidales bacterium UBA3389 | reverse complement strand
TGGTAGGAACACGCAAGGAGGTTGCTTGTGCTCCCAAAATCAATACAGGTTTAGGTGCATCCATGTTGCAAGCAGGCGATGTGATGGGCGTATTTGTTGGTCACGACCACGTGAACGATTATGTCGTAAATTGGCGGGGCATTTTGCTTGGTTATGGCCGATATACAGGTGGTTCTACCGTATACCACGATATTCCTCAAGGAAATGGAGCACGTATCATCGAACTGACCGAAGGCAAACGTGCATTTAAAACTTGGGAGCGCATTGCCGGTGGAAAAATCATCAATGAAGTGAACTATCCTTCCGATTTTATAAAAGAAGACTAAACACTGGAAATTATGAAAACCCGAACAACTTTATGGATGCTGGTATGGCTTCTTTGCTCACTCTCGTTTCAAGATGTGATGGCACAAGAAATCGCAATCAATTACGATGAAAATAAAATCCCGGCCTATGAACTTCCTGATCCCTTGTTGATGAACAATGGAGAGAAGGTAAAGAATGCTCGTCAATGGACCCATGAGCGCCGTGCTGAAATCTTGGAAATCTTTGCACAGGAGATGTATGGTCATATCCCGGCTCGTCCGGAAGGACTTCATTTCAAGAAGATGAGCGAAGAAACCGTATACCAAGGTTTGGGTATCCGTAGAGTCGTTCGTGTCTACTTAGATAAGGCAGAACAACATTGGTTTGATATTTTGATTCATCTTCCAAAGAATGCTAAACATCCGGTTCCTATGTTTGCTGGTCTTAATTTTAAGGGAAATGATGCCACATTGGACGAACGTGCAAGTTCGCGATGGCCATACGAACAAATATTGAAAGAAGGTTTTGGGGTAGCAACTGCATGGAGGGATGCTATCGAACCCGATGGAAGAGATTCGAAAATTGAAGAAGCCGAAAATGTATGCAAGGATGGTGGTGTTCGTGCCTGGTATAATAAAGGTGGCGATTGGGGAGCCATTGCTGCATGGGCATGGGGATTGAGTTGCATGTACGATTATTTAGCAACCGATTCGAGTGTCGATGCTTCAAAAATTGCGGTTATCGGACATTCTCGTTTAGGAAAAGCAGCTTTATGGGCTGGCGCCAATGATACGCGTTTCGCAATGGTTGTATCGAACAATTCAGGCTGTTGTGGTGCAGCGATATCTCGTAGGGTTATAGGCGAAAACTTTGCTCGTATCAATACTTCTTTCCCACATTGGTTTACCCGCGAGTTTGATAAATATATGCATAAAGAGGTCAACTTCCCGGCCGATCAACATGGGTTGGTAGCATTGGTTGCTCCGCGTCCGTTGTATATAGCCAGTGCAACAGAAGACCTGTGGGCTGACCCTAAAGGCGAGTGGCTTTCTGCGTTACACGTAGCACCGGTTTATAAACTCTTTGGAAAAGAAGGAGTTAAAGCCGATTATCCTGCTCCCGATGCTCCTGATATGGACGGCGTGGTTGCTTATCATGTCCGTACCGGAAAACATGATATTACGGCCTACGATTGGGAGCAATACGTCTCTTTTGCAAAAAGGAATTATAAGTCAGAATAAGGATAAAACAAAATTTTCTTTCTGCGTGTTGTTGAAAGAAAATTTGTTATGAATATCCTAGAGTATAGAGTGAAATGGACCTTGATTGCCATTTTGATTGTGGTAATCCTGTTGTTTGCCTTTATTATGAATTGATTTTAAAAGAAAATATCCGGTTTTCAGAAAATATTCAGATTTTAATTCTTTTCTTTGCTGTAAGAAAAAAAGAATAGACATGAAAATTCTGATTGTTGAAGATGAACCGGCTTTACGCGAACTGATTCAACGCTCGTTGGAGAAAGAGCGTTACATCACGGAAGTTGCCCCGGATTATGATACTGCTATCGAAAAGGTGGAGGTGTATGATTACGATTGCATCTTACTCGATATCATGCTACCCGGAGGCAATGGACTTGATTTGTTGAAACATCTTAAAGATTTGCGTAAAAAAGAAAATGTCATTGTTATTTCGGCTAAAGATTCCTTGGAAGATAAAATTTTGGGACTAGAGCTGGGAGCAGACGATTATTTACCTAAACCTTTTCATTTGGCCGAGTTGAATGCACGTGTAAAAAGTGTGCTTCGGCGTAAGCATCGCGATGGCGAACATGCCATTGTGATGGGAAACGTGCGCTTACTTCCCGATTCTTTCCAAGTATGGATAAACAACGAGCAGCTGGAACTCAGCCGTAAGGAATACGATATCTTGCATTACTTTATGAATCGCCCTAACAGAATGGTTAACAAGAATACGTTGGCCGAATCGGTCTGGGGGGATCATATCGATCAGGTAGATAACTTTGATTTTATTTATGCTCAAATTAAAAACCTGCGCAAGAAACTGAAGAATCATCAGGCTTCCATTGAAATTAAGGCGGTGTATGGTTTCGGTTACAAGTTAGTGATGGAATAAAAAGGGGAGGAGTGACTATGAAATTATTTTATCGGGTACTGATTCATTTGTTGACAGGCATTCTGGTCGTTCTATCCGGGTGGGCTGTTTGTTTTTATTTTGCCATTGTCGATGAGATAAACGATGAAATAGATGATTCGTTGGAAGATTATTCCGAACTGATCATTATCCGTTCGCTTGCCGGTAAAGAACTACCATCATCAGATAGTGGCTCTAACAACCAATATTTTTTAAGGGAAGTGACCGATGCGTATGTCCGGACGAGAGATCGCATTCGCTATCAGGATACCATGGTTTATATTGTAGAAAAGAAGGAAACAGAACCGGCTAGAATCCTGACGACAATCTTCCGTAATGATGCGGGACAATATTACGAATTGTCTGTTTCTACTCCAACCATTGAAAAGCAGGATTTGCGTGAATCTATTTTCTATTTGCTCATAGGTCTTTTTGTCATTCTTCTTGTAACCATTCTTATTATAAATATATGGGTATTCTATCGTAGCATGAAGCCTTTCTATGTATTGTTGCATTGGTTAGGAGACTACCGTTTAGGACAGACGCATAAGCCTTTATATAATCCTACGCATACGTCTGAGTTTCAAAAGCTCAATGATACGGTAATCCGCTTTGCCCAACACAGTGAGGAGGTATTCCAACAACAAAAGCAATTCATCGGCAATGCTTCGCACGAAATTCAAACTCCTTTGGCGGTGTGCCGTAACCGTCTGGAAATATTGATGGAAGATGAGACGCTGACAGAGCAACAATTAGGAGAAATCATTAAAACCTATGAAACGTTGGAGTATGTAAGCAAACTGAATAAATCTTTGTTACTGCTCTCTAAGATAGACAATCATCAATATTCAGAAACTTCCAAGGTTTGTTTGAACGATATATTACATAGCTTGATTCCCGATTTTGAGGAAGTTTATGCTTTCAAGGAAGTTTCTTTAAGTTTAGAGGAGAATGCCCGTTTGTGTGCAGATATGAATGAAGTTCTTGCTACGGTACTGATGACGAATCTACTTAAAAACGCGTTTGTGCACAATGTGGAGGATGGGTCTATTCGCATCACAATTAATAAGGAATCTATCTGCTTCAGTAACACAGGAACCTTGGTTGCTTTGGATGAGAAACGTGTTTTCGAGCGTTTTTACCAAGGAAATAAGAAAGAAGGCTCTACAGGCTTGGGGTTGGCCATTGCAAATGCTGTTTGTCGTCAGTTTAAGTTAGAACTTAAATATGTGTTTAAGGATGGCATGCATCAATTCTGGGTACATTGCCATTAAAACAACTATTCATGGCAGGATAAACAGAACATTTGCGTGTGAGCAAGTGTTCTGTTTATTGTATAAAAGCAGTTGAATGAAAGTTTTTTCAAAAAAATCACTGAAATCTCAAAAGTTCAGATTCTTTTCAGATTTCCATCTCATCTTTGCAATAAGAAAAATATAAACCCAGTAAAATTAAATGTTATGAAAAAAGTTTTATTAGTACTCGTTTGTTTATTTGGATTCAGCCTTTATGCAATGTCTTCTAACGACAAGCCTATCCAAGTTACCGATATGCCAAAGCAGGCACAGTTGTTTATCAACAAGTATTTTAATGGTAAGTCTGTTGCTATGGCAAAGATGGAAACCGATTTTTTAAGTAAAAGTTATGATGTGATTTTCACTAACGGCGATAAGTTGGAATTCGATAAGAAAGGGGTTTGGACCAATGTTGATTGCAAGCAAACTCAAGTGCCGAAAGATATCTTGCCAAAAGAAATCCTGAATTACTTGAATGCAAACTATCCGAACTTGAATGTCAGACAAATTGAAAAGACCGACAGTAAGGGCTACGACGTAGAATTATCGAACGGAGTAGAACTGGAATTCAACAAGAAGTTCCAAGTGATTGATATTGATAATTGATAACCGATTAAAAGTTTAAATCATGAGAAAAAATATATTTGGATTATTTTTAGCTGTATGCAGTTTGTTAGTGTTCTCAGCTTGCGAAAAAGAAGACGATGTTCTTGCTTCTGATGTTCCTCAAGCAGTACTCAATACCTTCCAG
>DEPP01000121.1:0-386 GCA_002358835.1 Bacteroidales bacterium UBA3389 | reverse complement strand
GAAATGGATTTTGGAATGAATCTTAATCTGTTGCCCCAACCAGTTCTGGATGCTTTCAAAGCAAGCACTTATGCAACCTGGCAGGTGGACGATGTGGACAAATATGAACGCCCCGACCGTACTTTTTACCTGATTGAAGTTGAAACAACAGGACAAGCCGACCGCGATTTATTCTATAATCCGGATGGAACTTTGATTAAAGATGCAGTTGATAAAGACAATAACGATATTACACCAAATACTAAACTTTAAAATATATTCTTTATGTTGCTATAGAAAGGAAACATGGAGATGCCTTAAAAGGTCTTGACGGTAGTTAAACAAAGTCAAGGCCTTTTGCGTTTTTTAGGTTGGATAATACAAGCCATTATGATTACCTTATTAAT
>DEPP01000099.1 GCA_002358835.1 Bacteroidales bacterium UBA3389 | reverse complement strand
CGCCACGTTTCCCGTTCCCAATATACAAACACTATTAATGTGTTCCGACATCGTTGTTTAGACTAAAGATTTATTCTATCCGCAGCAACACTGATTCTTCTCAAAGATTCATCTTTACCCAACACTGCAAAAATATCAAGCATACTGCATCCTCTTGTATCACCAACAACAGCCAAACGAATAGAGTTCATAATCTGTCCCATATTCAATTCATTCTCCTTGATATAATCCATCAAGAAATCCTCAGCTCTTTGTGCCCAATTGTCATCTTCTAATTCTCTCAAATGGGATACAATCTCTATCATTCTCTCACTTGTTCCCTCTTTCCAACGTTTCTTTAATGCTTTCTCAGCATAAGACTCCGGTGCAACAAAGAAATAATCCCCATTATCCCAAAGTTCTTTCGCAAAGGAACATCTTTCTTTTATCAGACCGACTATTGTTTCTGCCTTAGCAAAATCACATTCTATTCCTCTTTGTTTCAAGTCTTGTAGAAATACTTCTGTCAAAGAAGCATTCTCAAGCTTTTGAAGATATTGATGATTGAACCATTTAGCTTTTTCCAAATCGAATCTGGCACCATGTTTGCTGATTCTGTCAATAGAAAATGCCTCTACCAATTCTTCTAACGAGAATATCTCTTGCTCTGTTCCCGGATTCCAACCCAACAACGCCAACATATTCACTACAGCCTGCGGTAAATATCCACTTTCTCTGTATCCGGAAGATGTTTCTTTTGTTTTAGGATCCAACCATTGTAATGGGAATACTGGGAATCCTAATCTATCTCCGTCTCTCTTGGATAGCTTTCCACTGCCTTCTGGTTTCAAAAGCAAAGGCAGGTGAGCGAATTGAGGCATTGTTGGTTCCCAGCCAAAGGCTCTATAAAGCATTACATGCAAAGGACAAGATGGCAACCATTCTTCACCTCTTATGACATGCGAAATCTCCATTAAATGGTCATCAACTATGTTTGCCAAGTGGTATGTCGGCATTCCGTCTGACTTATACAAAACTTTATCGTCCAAAAGCGAAGAATTCATCTTCACATGTCCACGAATCAAGTCGTCAAATTCAATCATCTCATCTTCAGGGAAACGGAATCTTATAACATAAGGCATTCCTGATGCAATCAATCCTTGAGTTTCCTCCTCGCTAAGAGACAATGAATTTCTCAAACCTTGTCTTGTCTTGCAGTCATATTGAAATGTTTTCTTTTCACTTTCAGCCTCTTTTCTCTTTTCTTCTAATTCTTCAGGAGTGTCAAAAGCGTAATAAGCCATTCCTTTTTCTACCAATTCCAAAGCATAAGACTTGTAAATATCTTTTCTTTCTGATTGTTTATACGGTCCAAATTCTCCACCTATTCCGACACCTTCGTCAAATTTTATACCTAACCAACGAAATGCTTCAACAATATAATCTTCCGCACCTTCAACAAAACGAGTTTGGTCGGTATCTTCTATTCTCAAAATAAAGTCTCCACCTTGTTTCTTAGCAAACAAGTAGTTATACAATGCAGTTCTAACACCACCTATGTGCAAAGGACCGGTTGGACTTGGGGCAAATCTAACTCTGACTCTTCTCTCCATTTTTCTATTCCTATTTATTGATATATTTGAATCTGCAAAGATAATAAAAAGACTTGATTTGAGTCTAACAAAATCAAGTCTTAAAACCATAAAATCAAGAAAAAAGAAAACGATGCGAAGATTTACTCCTCGCATCGTTTATTTTCATTGAATTGTATCTTTAATTCGAAAAACTATTCAAAGATTATCTCCCCTCTTGCTCTTGAGAAGGTAAACGTACCAAAGTCTTTCAAACCATTCTTATTTACAATCATATCATACTTCATGCCTTTTCGTACAATTACCTCATACTTATCTGCAAAGTATTTTCCGATATACGCATTCTTAAACACAAGAACAGAGTTGTCTAATATGTTTCCATCTTCATCAAACGCCTTATCTCTATCCTTAAAGTCATCTTTAGTTATTCTTCCAGTCAATAAGAAATCCATCGCAAGATCCCAATCCAATACTGCCGCATCTTTATATCTCTCATCATAAATACAAGGTACCGCCCTACCATTTAGGATTATATATAACTGAGCCTTATTTCCATCAATCATCGTTATTTTGATATGGTTGTCTGTATAAACAATAGGCACTTCTTTTGATGGAGGCGGGATTTTTCCTTTCACCATATCAACTATAGGAGCCTTCAATGCAGCATCCTCCAAACTATCTCTGACTGCTTGAGGTACATAATCCGTTCTCAATATTCTAAACTCTGTTCTTCTATTGAGTTGGTGAGCTGCTTCTTTCTCGTTTTTGGTTCTCAGTTTTGCGATATAGTCATCTGTTATCGTTATACCCTTTTCAAATTGATATACTTTACCATTAATTTCCACTTCACAATTATTGCGAAGCGTTCTTGGTATTCTATCCCCATAACCTTTTGGAATCAATCTTTCTCTTTCTATACCCCTTGCACACAAAAACTCTACAACACTCTCTGCTCTTCTTTGGCTTAATGTATCATTTGTTACTCTCAAAAACGGTCTTGAATCGGTATGAGAAGCCAACTCTATCACGTAAGTAGGATTATTTACCAAGATAACAAGCAAATCAGACAAAGAGTCTTGATATTGGTCTTTCAATTCCCACTTAGCAAGATCATATCTTATTTCAGGCAATACCACAGGCTCTTTTGGAATTGGTGTAAGACGGAAATCGTGAACAAGATCTTTACTTGTTGTAAGACCAACCGTAGATTCTTTTCCTTCTGTATTGAAATAGTCTATTTGAGAAACCTGAATCTTATAATTGACATTGTATTTTATCTGCTCGGTTGAAAAAGCATATTCACCTTTTCTATTGGTTCTTGTCTCCAAAGTAGAATTGTCATCGCCAATCAATTTTACTTTTGCACCCTCTATAGCTTGCATAGACTTATCATCTCTCACCCTTCCGCTCAAAGAGAACAACAATGGTGCTCTATAAAACGAGTAAATATCGTCTCCACCTGTTCCGCCTTCTCTGTTAGATGAGAAATAACCGCTTTCCTCTGCAGCAATCGTCTCTTCTTCAACAAAATTATAGACAATACCAACCTCATCATAAGGAGAGTTTATCGGATACATAAGATTTTGAGGTTCTGACCATTCTTCACCTTTCAATTCCGTGTAGAACAAGTCAAAACCACCCAATCCTGGCAATCCATCTGAAGAATAGTACATTCTTGTATCCGAACGCAAAGTCGGGAACTCTTCTTTACCTTCTGTATTTATTTGTTTACCCAAATTGGTTATGTTTCCAAACGGTTCTTCTACAGAGTTTCTCGTTGCTTTCCACAAGTCATAATCACCTTCTCCTCCGGGACGGTCTGAAGAAAAATAAAGAGTAAGCTCATCAGCCGAAATAGCAGGGTGGAAGTAGTTATAAGCAGTATCCCCTAAGTCAATCATAACAAATGCGTCTTGATTTCCTTCTCCTTTATCGTCTTTTTTATCGCCCTTCTTTTGATTTGTCTTCTTGCCTTTTTTGTCTTCTACAGGCTTGTTGGTATATATCGCACACCTAAGTTGTTTATTCTTTTTGATATTACAACGAGAGAAATAAACCCTTTGAGTTTTTGCTCCAGTTACCATCACAGGCTCACCTTCGTTTGCTTCGGTATTGATTTGTTGAATAGAGATTATCGACGGTTCTGCAAGAGTTCGGTCAGAGCCTTTGATAGTTGTGTAGATGTTCGAGAAGTATTCACCCGTCCAAACGTCTCTTTCTCCCTCTTCTTC
>DEPP01000059.1:13193-13344 GCA_002358835.1 Bacteroidales bacterium UBA3389 | reverse complement strand
AGGGGCAGATTCATCGCCTGATCCACAATTTGTTGTTACATAAACAGAATAACGAGTAGCGTTTTCAAGGTTGGACAAATCAATAGTTGTTTCTGTTGCAGCAACCACTGTGTAATCTTCATCTTCATCTGCTTTGTAATATACATTCCAT
>DEPP01000059.1:279-13118 GCA_002358835.1 Bacteroidales bacterium UBA3389 | reverse complement strand
TGTCTGTCCATGAAATTGTTGCAGAACTTTCTGTAATACCTGATGCAACAACTGAGTTGACAACCGGTTTAACACAAGTGATTTCTTCTCCTACAGGCTCAATCATTACATTGTCGATGATTGCAGGAGGTTGTTGTCCGCTGTAAGCGTTATTAACCCATACAAATACAAGTTTTCTGTATTCATTAGGATAGTTTTCGATAGTTACGCTCTTGTTTACTGTTCCGTTTTCCATTGCGATGAAATAATCACCATTAGGATTTCCGAATATAACGCCTTCTCCATTTGAATAATCAGCAAAACCAGAATAGTTGTCTGATGTTGGTTCCAAAGATACAGTAGGATCAACAAAGAATACCTTCAAGTAGTCATAAATATCTTCCCAATAACCGTCATCTTCGTGTTGTCCTTGGATTGTTATATCAAAACTTATTCTCAAAGAATCTGTTGCACCCAAAGCGAATAGTTTTTCGGCTACAACCACTGCAGAGTTATTTACGTTGTAATGAGCAGAAGCACCATTGTCGTCAGAGATATACAACGATCCGCTTGTTGCATTTGAAGGAGTGCCGACATGCCATTGGTTTACCAAGTCTCCATTCTTCAATAACCAACCATTGCTTCCTTCTTCTTCAAAGTCGCAAGTGTAAGGTAATTCAACCGCTTCTTGAAGAGTGTATGCAGATACAGGTGCAGATGCAATACCTTCATCAGAACCACAAACACCTGATACAGTTACTGTGTACATTGTTCCAGGTTGAAGATCTGTAATTGTAAATGGAGATTCTGTTGCAGGTTCTGTTATAACTTCGTCTGATCCTGTTGCTTTGTAGCTGATTATATAGCTGTCAGCTTCTGTCAAATCCCAAGCAACATCAAGTGTTGTCGTAGTAGGGTTTGAAAGTACAACATTCTCAACTGGAGAACAAGTTGATACAGTCAAAGCAACGTTATCCAAAGCCGCAGGAGCTGTTAGTTCACTTTCATCTACATAACCGACAGCAGTGAATACCAAACGTTTTTCTCCTGTAACATTTCCTAAGAATATTCTTTCTGTTTGCCAGTCATCAGAGTCTGTCAATATAGTCAAGATGTCATCAGAATCCAATAATCCGTTTTCAGGAAGCGGATCAGTAGATGTAAGATATACTGCCAAAGCACCATAAACATCAGAACCTTCTCTGTATCCGGTAGCTTTCCAATCGAATGAAAGTTCAAAATCATTTTCTGTTTCACCGAAATCGAAGTCTTTCCAAAGGTGAGAAATTGTTTGTTCTGTTTCATGAATTGTTGCAGCGTATGATTCACCGCCATCATTTGAGATGTATGCTGCAGGAGCTTCATTACCTGTTGCAACTCCGATTGTCCAAACGTTTTCAGATACAGCTCCGTTGGTTACTGTCCAGAAATCACCATCAAATCCAGATTCAAACGGAACGATTGCAGCTTCTGCCAATGTAGAGAATGACACGCTAACCCATTCTGATGTACCATCTGTACAAACGGCTCTAATTGCAAATGTATAATTTGTAGCAGGGCTTAGGTCTGTCAATACGATAGCTTCGGTTGTTGTAACTTCCACAGGAGTACCGGCGTTAGGGTCGTTTCCTTCAACAACCACATATTCCCAAGCTGTAGAAGATCCATAGTATGAGAATGTAGCAGTAGCAGATTCTGCTGTAATAGATGCATTGGAAACAGCAACATTATAAGGTAGAGGACAATCAACAACGTCTTCAACAGCTATATTATCTATACATAATCTGTTGTCTCCGCCACCACCTACTGAACTTTCACCATAGAATGCAAAACGAACAGCACCTGTCAAAGGCTCTTCATTTTCGTCAACAAGAGTATAAACAACTCTTTGCATTTGGTTTGTCAAACCAGAGAAATTGTGTTCTGTGTCTTCATCACCGTCTGCAAATGTAATACCATTGGCAACATTCCATGTCTCACCATTGTCAAGCGATACCATAAAGATGAATTTATCATCCGGAGAAGCTCCGGGAGCCGAATCAGAACTCCATTGTCTTAAAGCAACATCAAATCCAATTTGTTTAGTAACGTCGCCTTCGCCCAAGTCTATAGAAGGAGTAACAAGCCAATAGTATTGATCTGTAGAATACAAGTTAGCATACATCATCTTGCCTTCAACTCCACCAACTGTTAATGTCTCAAAGTTCCAGTTATATGATGAAGGGGTAAGATCGGAAGTCGTAACTTGACCACTTGTTTGAAGTCGTCCTGTGTAACGATTCCAACAAGAAGGACTACCGTCATAAGGAAGAGGGTTAACATTAAACGCTTCCAACCAAGGAGTTTCCAATGCACCACAAGGAGTGCTTATACTCATTTGTTCAGGGTAAACGAATTCCGGCAAACCTTCACACAATATTCCGACATGAACATCATAATTTGTTTGAAATTCTATTCCTTCTGTTAGAGAATAAGGGAATTCATCATAGCTAAGGTCTGTGATTTCAGTCCAAGTTGCACTTCCTGCGCTTCTGTATTTTATGGCATAAGTTGCTTCTGTATTTACTTCGTCAACCAAATTAACTACCATAGTAGGACCTTCTTCTGTTTCGGTGAACGACAATGAAGCTTCTAATGAAGTCGGAGTACAAGACATTGTATAAACAGATACATTATCTATTGAAGCAGGAGGTTGCTCTCCGCTATAGCTGTCATTTCTCCAAGTGAATGTCAAATAGTAAGCACCAGGAGTTATGTCAGAAGGAACAAACACATCTGCTCTTTGCCATTGGTTGTTGGTAGTACCAGGAGAGTTTCCTATCACATGTTGATTTGCTTGTGTAGTTGATGTTCCTAATTCTGCTCCAAAAGGTACTAAACGAACAAGTACATAGTCAGACCATTCTTCTGCCACTGATCTGTAATCGAAAGAAATTCCGTATAAGTTGTCTTCTTCAATATTGACAAGAACAGAAGCGTGAGCCACACTGACTACGTTGGTTGTATAAGTATTGGTAAGACCGTTGTCATTACTGATATACAATCCGTTTCCTGCAGTTTCATCATTCGCTGTGCTATTGTGTCCAATTGCACCGACATACCACTTGTTTGTATTAGGATTTGAGAATGACCAAAGTGTAAGAGCTTCTAAGTCATCAAAGCTTTCTTGGTAAGGAATAGAAATGAAATTATCTTCGCTTGGAAGTGTATATAAGTCTGTAATAACTTCATTCGAGTTAGATTCTTCACATACAGTGTAAACTTTGACTTGGTATTGTGTATAAGACTCAAGTCCTGAAAGGGTGTAAGTAAATTCTGTTATGTTTTCGCTTTCAACAGTCCATTCCTCTTCGTCGAGAGCCTTATAAGCCAAACCGAATGTGGTTGCACTTTCATCGGAAACACCCCATGAGATTGTTGCTTCGTCTGTTGTTACATTAGAAGCAACAACGTTTGCCGGAGGGAAACAAAATCCTTCAAGCGAACTTATTTCAAATTTTGTTACAGGAACAAAACTTCCGAAGTCAGTAAGATCTGAACTTGGATTAGTGTTTATGTTAAATTCCGTATCGTCATAATAATAACAAAAACATGCTCCTGTTCCATCAGCTTTCTTGAAATAAGGAGGTGAATTTGTGTAAGCATCGCCGTTTCGAATCACTGCAACAAGCAAATTGCCTGCTCCCGTATAAGCAAACGGAGTGGTCAATCGATATGTGTTACAACCATTTTGAACAGAGGCTGTACCCACAAAAACTTCTTGGAAATCATTTCCCACGACCAAATCTGAAAGAGTAGAATTGCTAACTTCCTTCATGTAGATCTTAAGCGTTCCGTTGGAATAAGCTGCATCAGCGTAATAACTGATACTTGTTATCAACCCCGGAGTTAACTCGCTTTGGGGATAAAGAGACTCTTGGAAAGAGCTCTCATAATACATATACATCGGGTGTTTATTCGCCTCCGATGCAGTGTTTGTGTCGCCGACAACAATCGTTGTCTGTGCCGACAATTGCATAGCGAATATTATCGCCATTGCAAACAATAGTAATCGTTTCATTTTTTCTACTATTTTTTTGTTAATACTAATTTTATCTATTTTGAACCTGCAAAAGTATGGAATAAAAACTTAACGACAAAACTTTTTCCTATTTTTTTTGAAGTGTGGGAATGCGAGTCTAATCAATCACTTGGTGAGAAATATAACCCCTGAATGTTCTTTTGGGCGAAAGCCAAATCAAGAATCATTTTGCCCGATTCAAGCATAGTCGCAACGAATCAGAGAATGTGTTTTTGTGTTATTCGCTCTTCGATTTGCTTGTTTGGAGCGGTGGTTTATTTTTTGAGTTGAGCTTTTTCGGAGTCGAGTTGCTTTCTCGATTTGCTTTGGGTAACCACATAGACTCCCGCAAACACCAATCCCGCCGCCAATAGTTTTTCTCCGGTAAACGAATCCATGCCCATAAACACTGCCACGAGGGTGGTGATTATCGGTTGCATGTAGTTGTACATCGAAAGCGTTGTCGGTCGAAGGCGTGTTTGTCCGATCGGAATCAGAAGGTAGGTTACGAAGGTCGCTCCCAGTATTATGTAGGCGAGTTTTCCCCACATCTGAGGCGGAAAGTCGGCAAAGGGAACCTGCGAAAGCGGTTTGTAACATATCGGAAGCACCATCAGAGAGCCGAACAAAAACATCCACTTCATCAATGTCAGAGGGTGGTTGCGTTGAATCAGTTTTTTGAACAGCGTCAGATAGAGTGCGTATGCGATGCAGCTGCTCAGACAAAAAAGATTGCCAAGCCAGGAACGCTCGGTTGTCGAGTTGTTTACCGAGGTCAAAACGAGCAACAAAGCACCTGCACAACCGATAAACACACCCGCAACTTTCAAAACCGTTATCGGTTCTCTCATGAACAAAGCCGCCGCAATCATGGTCAAAACAGGAGTGAGCGTAACAACAATCGAGGCATCCACAGGTGAGGTTGTCGAAAGCCCCACAACGAAACTCATCTGGTTCATCGCAATTCCCAAAAACGCAGCTATGACCATGATGCCTATGTCTTTCTTTGCAGCCTTCGGAGCTTTGAACAATCCTGCCGCAAGCCAAAAGACGGCAGTTGCTCCGAGAAATCGTAAAAACGTAAGTGCCAAAGGTGAGATGGCAAATTCGCTTCCGAGTACGGATTTTGTGATCGGAGTGTTGAATCCGAAGATAAGATTGACTGCAATGATTGCGATATGTCCCCAATACGACTGTTTCATCTTGTGATTATTTGCTCGGCAAAGTTACAATAAATAATTGCTTTCATACTCTGAAGGCTTGTTGAAAATTATTTTGTGAGTCGTGTTGTTTTCTCACAAAGCTGTTGTGTTGAAATGTTCACACTTGTTACGGTTTGTGAGATTCGAGTTTGTATGTTCGAAAACGTGAAGTTTCACTTTTCCGTTTTCCGCTCTCCCCCTTTAAGGGGGGGGAGAGCGAGGGTGAACCGGAAAAAGGCGGAAATAAGATGAAACTCACGAACTCAAAAAACAACAACCCTCACAAGTTAAAACTCTATCGGAAACACTCACAGGAGATATAGAAAGTTTGTGAGAAATTTGGTTGAGTTGCAAGATTTGTGTATCTTTGCAGAAATAAAATATTGAGAGTATGAAACGATTGTTATTGAATTTGTTGTTGCCGTTGTCGCTTTTGATGACAGCATGCTCTTCCGACAAGGCCGCTCAATCGAGTGCGATCTCCGAAGAGACGATAAAGCAAACATTGGAGCAGGTAAAGAAAGCAGCTCCCCAAAGCGATGAGGCTTTGATTGCAAAAGGAGTAAAACAGGCTGCCGCTCTTTGGAAGGTTGAAGATGGTTCGCAAGAAGATTTTACAAAGTTTGTTCTCGAAAATGTGGCTAAAACACCTGCAGAGAAAGAAACTCTGTTCAATCGAATATGTTACATAATCGAAAGACTGTATGGTACATCGAATCAGTTGACTGTTGAATTGCAAAAGCCGTTGCACCTTGCGGGTGATGAGCCTATTGCGGTCGATTATCTGATGGGAGCATACACGCCGTTCTCTCACCTTAGCGACGATTTGTTTGCAAATAAATTCGCATTCATAACGATAATCAACTTCCCTAATTTCTCACTTGCCGAAAAGAACGAGCAAGGAGCAAAGTGGAGCCGTTTGGAATGGGCATACGCTCGCCTTGGAGACGTGTTCACAAGTCGCATTCCGGCTGAAATCACCGCAGAGAAAAACGTTGTAAGCAGCAATAGCGAAAACTATATCGCAGAGTACAACATCATGATGGGCAATCTGTTGACCGATAAAGGCGAAAAACTATTCCCGAAAGACATGGTGTTGTTGTCGCATTGGAATTTGAGAGATGAAATCAAGTCAAACTATGCCGATTTGCCTAATGCGAACGAAAAACAAGAGATGATATATAAGGTGATGGAGAGAATAGTCGATCAAACCATACCTTTGGAAGTTATAAACAATGCCGCATACGATTGGGCTCCGTATTCAAACAAGACATTCAAAGACGGAAAAGAAGTACAACTTGCCTCTGAGGGAGCAAGACGCTATCAGCAGATTCTCGATGCCTACAAGGTGGAAAAGAAAATCGATCCCTACACACCTGCTTTGCCAACCGGTATCATGCGTAACTTTGAGGGCGGAATGGAGATGTCTCCTGCTCAAATCAAAGAACTTTTCATTCATTTGATTTCTTCAGAGCAAGTAAAACAAGTCGGAAAGCTTATCGAAAGTCGCTTGGGCAGAAAACTCAGACCTTATGACATTTGGTACGATGGCTTCAAGAGCCGTTCAACACTTTCGGAGGATATGCTTACCGCAAAAACCCAACAACGCTATCCGAATGCCGAGGCTTTCCATGCCGATATGCCGAGAATGTTACAGGTTTTGGGCTTCAGCAAAGAGGATGCGGACTTTTTGGCTGAGCGTATCGTTGTCGAGGGAGCAAGAGGAAGCGGACACGCATGGGGAGCTCAAGGACGTTGGGAGCCTGCTCGCTTGCGTACACGCATAGTTAAGGGTGGCATGGACTACAAAGGCTACAACATAGCGGTGCATGAGTTCGGTCATAACGTAGAACAAACTCTCGATCTTTACAAAATCGACTATTATACTTTGAACGGCGTTCCTAACACAGGATTTACCGAAGCTCTTGCCTTTATCTTCCAAAAAAGAGACTTGGAATTGCTTGGATTTGACACAGAAAGAAACGACAATACCACTTTGGACATCTTCTGGGGATTGTATGAAATCATGGGAGTCGCACTTGTGGATATGATGGTTTGGGAATGGTTGTACGAAAATCCAGAAGCAACTGCCGAAGACTTGAAGCAAGCAACCTTGAAGACTGCAAAAGAAGTGTGGAACAAGTATTACGAACCGGTTCTCGGTACACACGATTCGCCGCTTTTGGCAATCTATTCGCACATGGTCAATTCGCCTATGTATCTGCCTAATTACCCGTTGGGAAGTATCATAGAATATCAACTTGAAAGCCATTTTGCGAAATTGAAAACCAAGAAAGAATTTGCAAGTGAAATAATGCGTATTTACACTCTCGGACGCCTTACTCCGCAACAATGGATGAGGCAAGCCGTTGGTGCAGATATAAGTACGCAACCGATACTTGATGAGGTCAGTCGAATAATGACAAAATGAGAAATGCTTTACTAACGGAAATTGTTCGAGGTTTCCCTGCCCTTATGCAGCCTGTCTGCATAGGGGCTTTTTCTTTTCCTTGCTCGAATCCCAAAGAGTCAGAAACCGATTCTTGCTTTTGTTTTAGGAAATGTAGATTCTCCTAAACGAAATCAAGAAGTGTTTTTGCCTGTCGGCTTTGAAAAAATTGCTACCTTTGCACGCCTAAAATGAAATGAGATTATGAAGAAATTATTTGCAGGAATATTGATTTTGATGCTTGGAATGTTTGCATCGATTGAAACTTATGCACAATGTCCTTTTGGAGACAAGGTGAATTGCGAAGGAGCGTGCGGTCGCTTTACTGATGAGGATGGCGATAGCTTTTGCGATTTCGGATTGAAAGAAGCTCCGAAAGCAGAAAATAAAAACGTTGAGCAAACGACTGCCGAATCAACCGAACCGATTGCAGAAAAACAAGAAACGAAACAAACAATCAAACCAAAGCAAACAAAGCCTCAACAAGAGCAGGCAAAGCCTTTGGAAATCGAAACCGCAGGGGATGAGGTTGCAACTGCACAAGAGTCAGAGCAAACGACGCTCAGCTCAACACAAACCATAGTCGAGCAAAAGCCTTCGGAGAAAAAAACAACTCCAAAGCCGTATAACGTAATTCTTATTTCAGAGTTTTGCTTGGCAGCTTATCTTCTGACTTATATATCGGTAAAAGCGGGTAAGATGAAAAAGATTACTCATCGTAAGATTTGGAATGCAATCCTGCTTATTACCGCTTTGATGTCTTGTCTGTTGGGATTCTTGCTTGCCGTTCAACTAAACTATCGCTTTGGTATGAGTTGGTTCTCGTCGATATTGAAACTGCATGTAGAATTCGGCATAGCGATGACGATAGTTGCCTTTTTCCACGTTGTATGGCACCTGAAATATTATAAGAATCTTTTTAAGAAATAGCTCTTTTTGCGAATGAATCGCAACATTCTCTCTCTTGCCATTCCCAATATAATCACCAACATCACCGTTCCTTTGTTGGGGATGGTCGATACTGCGATTGTCGGTCATATCACCGCAGGTGCTTCGGGTGAGGACTACATTGGGGCAATTGCAATAGGCTCGATGATTTTCAATATCATATATTGGAATTTCGGCTTTTTGAGAATGGGAACCAGTGGCTTTACTGCTCAGGCTTATGGTGCAGATGACAAAAAGGAACAAATGAGCATACTTCTCAGAGCTTGCTTTATAGCTTTGATTGCCGCACTTGCTCTGATTGTATTGCAAAAACCTATCGGTCGATTGACAGAAGCCTTTGTCGAAAACAAGAATCACGCCCTCGATTTGGCGTTGGAATATTTTTTCATAAGAATATGGGCTGCTCCTGCAACGCTTGGCATGTATGCTTTGAAAGGTTGGTTTATCGGTATGCAGGATTCAAAAACGCCGATGTGGATTTCGATACTGATAAACGTGCTGAACATAGTTTTCAGTTATCTGTTTGCAATAGGATTATCGATGAATATCGAAGGGGTTGCCCTCGGTACTGTGATAGCTCAATGGGGCGGACTTGTCGTTTCGGTTTTGATTTGGTTTGTCAAGTATGGCAGACTTAGGATTTTTGCAGATTGGAAAGAGGCTCTTCAACGCAGTAAGATGATTCTTTTCTTTAAGGTGAACGCAGACATATACCTTCGAACGATTTGCCTTATTGCCGTTACGACTTACTTTACCGTAGCCTCGTCCTCAATGCCCTATCCTCTGCTTGCGGTAAACACACTTCTGATGCAATTGTTTACTCTATTTTCTTACTTTATGGACGGCTTTGCATACGCCTCCGAGTCATTGTGTGGACGATTCAAAGGAGCAAACGACAGAGTGAATCTTGCCAAATGCGTAAAATACATATTGCTTTGGGGTGCCGCTCTGAGCATTCTTTTTACTGCGGTCTATTTCTTTTTTGGCAGCGATATACTTTCAATATTGACAAACAAGACTGATGTGTTGGCAGTTTGCGAAGACTATAAGTATTGGACACTTCTGATACCTCTTTGCGGCTCGGTGGCATTTCTCTACGATGGTATATTGATTGGTATGACCGAAACCAAACTTATGCGGAATGCAATCTTTGTTGCGACGGCATTATTTTTTGCTTTGTTTTTCGGATTCAAAAACTCGTTAGGCAATGATGCTCTTTGGATTGCGTTTCTTACTTATCTTCTTGCACGCAGCGCTCTGATGATGATTCTCAGTCGAAAGAAAATATTTTCCTGATTTGTTTACAACGATATCATTTTTTTTGTCTACCTTTGCGACTTTGCAAAAAGATAAAAAAGAGGAGAAAAAATGATAGACAAAAAGACCATTATAGGCTTAGTGCTTATATTCGGAGTATTTGGTTTGTGGATGTATCTCACACAACCTTCGGAAGAAGAAAGAGCAATGATGAAAAAGAAGCAGGATTCTGCCATCGCAGCTCAAAGAAAAGCCGAGAAAGAAGCTCAAAAAGCAGAACAATTGGCAGAAAACACCACTCGAACAGATGTAAAACAATTGGTGGAACTTGCAAATGGAAGTGATTCTGCGGCGGTTGTTGCAAAAAACTTGCTCTTTGACCAATTCGGAGTATTCTCAGAGGCAGCTACAAATCCGGAAAGACATATCAGTGTGGAAAATGAGTTGTTGAAGGCTGATATTTCTTCGTTAGGTGCAAACATAGAGCAGGTTACACTCAAAGAATACCTGACTTATCAAAAAGACAGCGTGAAATTCTTTACCAAAGACGGCAATTCGTATGGTTTGAATCTCACGGTGGGTTCTAAGATTCTTCAAACCAAAGATCTTAATTTTGAAGTCTTCGTAAACGATAAGCCATACACAGATTCAAAACCACTTAGCGTAAAAGGCAATGACTCGTTGGTGGTGTCTATGCGTTTGTTTACCAATCAGGATTCTTTGAACAAAGACAGAGGCTATTTGGAATATCGTTATGTTGTACGAGGTAACGATTATCGAGTAGGCTTCAGCGTTATTACAAACAATCTTGGTAAGGTTATTGCAGACAGAGGTGTGTTGGAATTTGTGTGGGATTCCAAGCTTAAGATGAAAGAGAAAGACAGAAGTGTGGAAACCAAGAACAGTTCGATATATTATTTGTTGAAAGATGAGGTTGAGTATCTTAAAGAGAACGGTGTGGACGATGAAAAGGAGGAAAGCGGTATTCCTATCAAGTGGATTTCGTTCAAACAACAATTCTTCTCAACTGCTTTGATTGCAGAGGGCAGTGAAGACTTTGCTTACGCCAAGATGAAGACGACTACCGAAAAGGGACAAAAGGATAATTACCTCAGAACGATGAGTGCCAATATCAATATCCCATACGATGAGAACAAAAAGTTCTATCAATACGATATGAACTTCTTCTTCGGTCCTAATAAGTACTCCGTAATCAGCGATTATAACATCGACATGGAGCAAATCATACCATTGGGTTGGGGATTCTTCCTTTTGCATTGGATAAACAGGTTTGTAATTATTCCTGTGTTCGATTTCTTGCAAAGCTTTGGTTGGAGTATGGGATTGATTATCTTTTTGCTTACTGTGCTTGTGAAGCTCGTTTTGTTCCCATTGGCATACAAGCAATACGCTTCTTCTGCCAAGATGAGGGTTATTGCTCCTGAGGTTCAGAAGATAAACGAAAAATATCCGAAACAAGAACAAGCAATGCAGAAACAACAAGCCGTGATGAATCTTTACAAGAGAGCAGGCATCAAACCAATGGCAGGTTGTTTCCCAATGTTGATTCAATTCCCTATTTTGGTTGCTATGTTCCGTTTCTTCCCTGCCTCAATCGAGTTAAGACAACAATCATTCCTTTGGGCAGACGACTTGTCGGCATACGATTCGATATTGAATTTACCTTTCAACATTCCATTCTACGGAGATCACGTTTCGTTATTCTGTCTTTTGATGACGATTGCACAACTCGTTTACACGCACATCACAATGAAGCAACAAGCACAAACACAGACTATGCCGGGAATGAAATTTATGATGTATTTCATGCCGATTATGCTTTTGTTCTTCTTGAATAGTCAGTCTGCGGCATTGAACTACTATTACTTCGTATCATTGTGCTTTACATTCTTGCAGATGTTCATAATACAAAAGACGATAGACGAAAAGAAAATATTACAACGCTTGGAGGCAAACTCTAAAAAGCCTATGAAAAAATCAAAATGGCAACAAAGAATAGAGGCTTTGGAGAAACAAAACCAAGCAATATTGGAAGAAAGAAAAAAACAACAACAACGCAGAAAGTAACAATTAATTAATTCATTTTTTTATAAACAATTAAAAACCTAAATCATATGTATTTCGGACTAATGATTGTATTGTTTGTCTTGGGTTATGCAGTTATTGCATTAGAGCACCCTTTGAAGATAAACAAATCTGCAACGGCAGTGCTGTTAGCAGCAGTAATCTGGGCGGTGTATGCTTTAATGGGTCCCGGATTTGAAAGTAGTTCTTTGATTCATCACCTTGGGGAAACAGCAGAAATACTTTTCTTCCTCTTAGGTGCGATGACAATTGTTGAAATCGTAGATAAACACGACGGTTTCTCAATTATCACAGACAGAATCACAACAACAAGCAAAAGAAAGTTGTTGTGGATTATCTCTATCCTTACATTCTTCATGTCAGCAGTGCTTGATAACTTAACAACTTCGATTGTGATGTGTGCATTGCTTAGAAAACTTGTTGGAGACAAAAACACACGTTGGTTCTTTGCAGGTATGGTTATCCTTGCTGCAAATGCCGGTGGAGCATGGTCGCCAATCGGAGACGTAACTACTATTATGCTTTGGATAAAAGGTAACATCACAGCAGGAAATATTATATTAGAAACATTCCTTCCTTCATTAGTTTCATTACTTGTGCCGGTTGCAATCATAGGTATGACAATGAAAGGAAAACTTGAAAGACCTGAAAAAGTAGTTGTAGAAGGTACTTCAAGCGTTACAAGAAAACAAAGCCTTCTTATTCTTTGTATGGGAGTTGGATTGTTGTTATTCGTTCCTTTCTTTAAGACAATAACTCACCTTCCTCCATATCTTGGAATCTTATTCGGATTAGGTGTTCTTTGGATTACTACAGAAATTATGCACAAGAACAATCC
>DEPP01000059.1:0-132 GCA_002358835.1 Bacteroidales bacterium UBA3389 | reverse complement strand
GAAGCAGGACACCTTGGACAATTGGCAGGAGCACTTGATAAATTAGGAAACGTTTATGTGATTAACATCGTTATAGGTGTGCTTTCATCTATCATAGACAACGTTCCATTGGTAGCAGCCGCTATGGGAATG
>DEPP01000043.1:2808-3049 GCA_002358835.1 Bacteroidales bacterium UBA3389 | reverse complement strand
GTTCTCAATTTTATCCTTATAGGGTCGTCCATATTTTGGACAAAATCAACAGCGTCTGAAGTCAAGAACTGTTTTGTTGTTCCCGGATAGCCGAATACGAAAGTAAAATCACCTTCTTGTGCCCCTTTAAGATTGATTCTTATGTGTCTCTTTGGAACATACGGCACATTATCCTCGCTATATCCTGCTGGTTTGTTGTCTTTATCTGCGTAAACTCTGAACATAGAGAAGTCTCCTGTAT
>DEPP01000043.1:0-2777 GCA_002358835.1 Bacteroidales bacterium UBA3389 | reverse complement strand
GCCACATCCAGTTGTCTGTATCTCCTCCAAATTTACCTATATTGCTTGGAGGCGCACCTACCAAACGCACATCGTTGAATACTTCATTCACATACATGAAATACTGATTTCCATAGTAGAACGGCTTAATCACAGCCTCATAATGAGTTCCCTCAGTTGCTTTCTTACGAATTGCAGCTATATTTCTTTCAATCAGCTTTTCTCTTTCTTCTTCCGAAATATTATCTCCAACGCCTTGCAATACCTCTTTGGTTACATCTTTCATATAAACCAACAAAGTAACGCTCATTCCAGCACAAGGCAACTCTTCCTGCTTGTTTTTTGCCCAAAAACCATTTGTCAAATAGTCATGTTCTACAGTACTATGCCTAACTATGCTACCATAACCGCAATGGTGATTTGTCAAAAGCAAACCTTCAGCAGACACAAACTCACCTGTACAACCACGACCGAACAAAACTACCGCATCTTTCAACGAAGACTTATTTGCACTGTAAATATCCTCAGCCGTAATCTTCATTCCATTCTTTTGCATATCTGCTTGCTTGTCTGCCAACAACAAAGGCAACCACATACCTTCGTCAGCAATCACCTTACCAACAATTGACAGTAGAAGTGCCCCAAAAATCAATACTCTTTTCATCAATAAAATATTTAATTACTAACCTGCAAATATACACAATTATAAAGGATTTTTTTCATTTTTTGGAAAAGTTTTTTGTTTTTTGTAAATTTTTGATTTTGGGACTTCCTTACTATGGTCAAGGAATAGAAAATTAGCTAAATTTTTAATTGCTGAGGATCAAATAGATAATGAATCTCTGATATTTTTTTTGACATTTGATGTGCGTTTGGCACTATTATTGATACATATACATACATGTATGGTGGTGATTTATTAAAAATAAAAATAAGCCACATATAACGAATGTAATTTTAACACTAAAAAAACAGATGTTATGAGAAAGCAAGATTTCGAACAAAGATTAATTGCAGAGATGAAAGAACTTGAGTATTATGCCTTATCTCTAACCAAAGACAAGGAATTAGCAGCCGACTTGGTACAAGACACCTTGTTAAAAGCACTTATCCATCAAAAATCATTTGCGGAAGACACCAATATGAGAGCCTGGTTGTCTACTATAATGAGAAACACCTTCATTAATGCTTATCGCAGAAAGAAGCGTTCAGATGATTTGCAAAAACAAGCAGACACAACTGCTGTATTTTCAAGTCCTAATTCTTATATCCAGAGAGCTACTGACCACGAAGTTTGTTACAACGATATTTTGAAGGAGATTTCCTCTTTACCGAAACAACAACGTATTCCTTTTAACATGATTAATCAAGGTTATAAATATCAAGAGATAGCTGAAATGTTCGACATTTCGATAGGGACTGTAAAAAGTCGGATATTCCTTGCAAGAAAGAAACTAATGAAGAATTTATAAACCAGTTTGCAAGTCAGTATTGAAATTATAATTTTCAATTTAATTGGATTTGATAATTATGAGGTTCGATCTTTCGAACCTCTTTTTATTTGATCTCAGAATTAAAACCAAGGAAACAATAATATACACATCCACAGACTTTGAACGTGCTCTCTTTTGGCCTATCAAACTTATCAATTTCAAAAATATTCGTACCTTTGGCGATTGATTTATAAATTTAAACAAGGTAAGATAACAATGAAACAGAAATTATGTTTTGCAATCCTTACGTTGATTACTAGTTTTCAAACATTCGGACAAGTATTATTCGGAATAAAAGAAGAATCAAATACAAAGATAATAATCAATGAATCATTGATCGATTTATCAGTCAATCAAAGATTTGACTTCTTGGAGTTAGAAACAATAACAACAGAAGAGGGGACTTTCCATAAATTGAATATGGGTAACGACTTTGTGTCGTCAAATAAGATTGGTCAAGCGGATTTACCTGTTTATACCTATTTGATTGAAATCCCTTTTTGTGAAGATATAGTGATTGAAGAAAAAATAAAAAACTCACAAACATTTAATCTTCAAACAAAAATATATCCTGTTCAAGAAAGTCAATCAAAACAGAATGAAGAGATTCCTTTCGTAATGAGCAATGAGTATTATTCTCAAAACGGATGGAGTAAAAACAGAGTATCCATAGAAGTGCTCGGAATAATGAGTGGGACAAGAATGGCAAAAGTAAGCGTAAGTCCTGTTTGTTATAACCCACAAGAGAACAAGATCGAAATAGCAAAGAATCTCGATTATACGATTAAGTTCATAAATCCCGATTATACAGCAACTCAAAACCTTAAAGCAAAAACAAACTCCCTTTCTACAGGATTCGTAAACAAGATGATTACAAATCCTAAAAACCTTTCGGCAAGCGTAAATGCAACAAACATAAATCATCCTTACAAGATGGTGATAGTATCCGATAGAATGTTCGAGGAATCACTTCAACCATTTATTCAATGGAAAACTCAACAAGGTTTCGAGGTGATTACTTGCTATACCGATGAGATTGGCACCACAAAAACAGCTATAAAAAATCATTTAAAAACTCTGTGGGATAATGCAAGCGAAACAAATCCTGCTCCTGATTATTTGTTGCTATGCGGTGATATAAACAAAGTGCCGACCTTCGATGGCTCAACATCTACGCACCCTACTGACCTTTACTATGCCGAATATACAGGAGATTTTTTGCCTGAATTATTTTACGGAAGATTCTCAGCAAACTCTGCTTCTCAAATGACTGCAATCGTTAACAAAACAGTAAATTATGAAAAA
>DEPP01000113.1 GCA_002358835.1 Bacteroidales bacterium UBA3389 | reverse complement strand
GCTTGACAGACGAGGAAAAGTAGTCTATCGATGCAAAAATTACCAAAATGATTGGTCGGCAGAAGGCATTCCGGATGGCGTTTACTACTTTCGTTTGCTTATAAAACATCCCTCGAATAGCAAAATAAACCAAGGAACGCTAACTATAATCAGATAAATACTCATTTTTATTCTATTGATTCACAAAAAGATATAAAAAAAATACAAAAAAAAAGAACAAAATCTTGTTTCATTAATTTCAATATGTGTAATATTGCAAAAAAATTTAGGATAGGACATGAAGAAGCAAGAAAAGAAACGTTTAATTAAAAGCTACCAAAATTTGCCTGAAGAAGCAAGAGAATTGTTCGACGTAAAGTATGGCGAGGGTTACACAAACGCTGCTCAAAAGATAACAAAACCTGACGGCTCTTCAATATACGTCGTACCATTAGAAACAGATGATGCTGTGTATATGGTAAAGGTTGATGTGGTTGTTGATTCCAAATTCACCGAAGAAGATTTCGACAAAGAAATATTAGGTTCTTCTAAAACAGATGATGAAATCGTAAACGCTACAAGCGAGGAAGAAGAAAACGAAGTACAAGGAAAAGACAAATTCGTTTTGGTTCACGGAGACTATTCCGAAGTTGATGATATTGAAGACTCGAAAGACGATTCTGAAGACGAATAATATCGTTTTAATACATAGATATAACAATAAGGATTGCTTATGCAGTCCTTATTTTTTTTGTTTTGCTTCTTTTCATAAAGGGAACAAACCAACAGAATGCAAAAGCACAGAAATGAACACCTGCCTGACGTTCCAAAATCGCCTCTGTCATCATAGACAATCCGATAAGAGCAATCGCAAACAAAAATACATAAGTATTCTTTCCAAGAAATCCGAACAAATAGCTCACAAAGCACATCATCAAACAAAGCAAGCCTAACGCTCCTACCGCAACCGCTGTTTGCAAAAACTGATTGTGAGCATTCAAATAGCGACCGAAAGAAACATTCTTTTCATTATAAAAATCTTCCAACGCCATTCGTGAATCTCCCGTACCATATCCTATCACCAAATTACGCTTTATCAACTCAAAGATATTGGAATAGATAAACGAACGTTGAGAAAGTGAATCCGAAACTTTCTTTTGACTGCCCTGTTGTGCGATCGTGGTCCTTTTATCTATATTTTGATAGCGTTGATTGAATGTTTTGATATTGGAAGCCCCAAAAACTACGATAGCAATCAAAAGCAAGAGCGAAAGAGATTTTAGATACTGCTTTCTGAAAACAAACAAATCAAAAGCAATCCCCACATGCAAAAGAATCATACCGATAAACGCTATTCTCGCACTTAGCAAAATCAAAAACACATCAAGAACAACAAACAATATTCCTTTAATCGCAAATGAGGTTTTCGAATCAATTGAAAAGAGTTTTGAAAGCGGTATTTTATATAACACAAACAGGGCAACGAGACAAAACAAAGAAAGATAAGTAACGTGATATCCGCCCGATAGACGCGTATAAAAGATATATTCTATCGCAAATTCTTCACCGGAAAAGGCATTTGCGAGACCTTTTATCAGACATTCAAACAACACTATCAACAATCCTGCGATAAATGCCGAAGAATAAATCCACAGACGCTTTCTTGTAACAAATCGTTTCGGCAAGAAAAAGCATAAAACAGGCACTATCAACAACGGAAGCTTTATTGTCAAATCCCTCAATCCATAATCCAAATCTTTGCTCCAAAGCATTCCAAAAGTATAAACAACAAACAAGGCAATCAACCAAAACAAGGGATTTTTCGCATTTACGATTTTTTTGAACGAATATTTGATTCTGAACATCTCTCCGCTAAGCAAAAGTACCAAAGCAAAAAGCACAAGCGACATACTTTTGAAAAAAGGCGGCAAGGCAATGCAAAAAGCACTCAAAATAAGAATCGGAAATATCAACTTGCGAGAAAACAAACGCAATCCATTCATAGCTTTTTTGTTTACAATGTTTCAGAATGCAAAGATACGGTTTTTATTCTCATTTTACAAGACAAATCTTATCTATGTAAATAAGCCCGAAATTCTTTCTTCGTTTCGCAAAATTCTTTCTTTGTTTCAGTCGAGCGAAATCAAGAAAGAAAAAATTGAAATCAAGAAAGAGTTTCAGGCAATTTTTAAGCCACTCAAATCAAGTTTCATTCCGATAAAACGAATACTGAAATCAAATTACTCGAAAATAAATTCGTACCTTTGCAGATAGTAGTTTTAGCCTTTGGATTTATGATGGAATATAACAAGTGTTTGAAAGATTACAACACCTTCGGACTTGATTGCACGGCAAAAGAGTATGTGGAATTTGCAAACGAAGATGATTTGCCTTTGATTAAGGATTTGTTTGCACGCTATGGCAAGTTGTTGATTTTGGCAGGAGGAAGCAATACGGTTTTCAAAGATTCGAGCTTTGAGGGTTGCGTTTTGAGAGTCTGCAACAAAGGAATCGAGGTTTTGGAAGAAGATGAGAATGAGATCGTACTTAGAGTTGCGGCAGGGGAAGTTTGGAGGGAATTCGTGCTATGGGCTTGCAAAAAGAACTATTGCGGTTTGGAAAATCTGGCTGCGATATACGGAACGGTGGGTGCGGCTCCTGTTCAAAACATCGGGGCATACGGAGCACAGGTTGCCGATTATATCGAATGGGTTGAATCGTTCGATATGTCAAACGGAGAAATAAAACGATTCTATGCAAAAGATTGTCAATTCGATTATCGTTTTTCTCGTTGGAAAAAAGACAACAAAAACGAATTGATTTGTTATGTTGCATTCAGATTAAAGAAGGCTTTCACACCTCAACTATCTTATTCGGCAATCAACCAATCTATCTCGGAAGAAGAGGCAAAGAATTTGACGGCTGAAAGAATGTGCGAAATCATTACTGAAATACGCAATTCAAAACTGCCCGATGTTAAAACGCTTGGCAATGTCGGTTCGTTCTTCAAAAACCCGACTGTATCAAAAGCAGAATTTGAGCGTTTGAAACAAAAAGATGAAAACATAGTTTGGTTTGAGGATAAGAACGGAGTCAAACTTTCGGCGGCTTATTTGATACAAAATTGCGGTTTTAAGGGAAAACGTTTTGGCAATGTGGGAATGCACGCAAAACAAGCCTTGGTTTTGGTTAATTATGGTCAGGCAACAGGTGAAGAAATCCATAATTTTGCAAAGCATGTCATCGATACCGTTAAACAAACGTTCGATGTAGACTTGGAAATCGAAGCTCATATAGTGGGAAACACTGCAAATTAGCACTCAAACAAAAACATAAACGAATAACATTACATAAAATTTAGAGAAATGACAGCTGAAGAATTTTGGAAACAGTTTACAGAATACAAAGACAATCTGATGGACATAGATTCGCTTGATTCGTCTGATGCGGATGCACTTTTGGTGCGTTTGGATAAAGATTTGAAACAATACAGCGAAGGAATAGATTTTGTGTTAGGGGATCTGACGGACAAAGGTCGTACTTTGACCTTCACAAGTGAAGGAGATGTGGATTATTTCGATGATTTGATTTCGCTTTGTGAACAAGCACCTATATTGGATTTTTGGGATATTATCGCATTTAAGCCTGCAAAAGGTAGCAATGTAAGTGTCAGCTTTGAAAAGTACAGAATCAGCAGTAAAAATCTTTGGTTTATGCCACTTGAAAGCGATGAAGAGAGAACAAAAGTCGGTTTGAGAGTTGCACTTAAAGAATATGTTGAGGAGGATGAAGATTTATTGATTGCAGTTTACTCGTTAATCGAACAGATGTTGGGAGAATACGACACTGCAATGCTGTTAGGATATTTGGAATTATGTCCTCTTGGAAATAATCCTGAGCAAGAAAATTTCCATCCTATGACTGACCTTCCAGAATATATGGAATGGTTTTTGAATAACGTAGAAGAAGAATAAGCGATATTTGATACGGCGTTCTTTATCTTAGTTTGTCGCGATTGTAACTTTGACGCATTGCTACGAAAAAGTAAAGGACGCCTATCGCATTAACGATTCCCGAAGCCCAAAAGGCAGAATAATATCCCAAATACTCGACAATAACCCCTCCTATCATTATTCCCAAACCTATTCCCACGTCCCACGAAATCAAAAGTGAAGAATTAGCCGTTCCCCTTCTTGTATTGGGAGCAAGATTTATGAACATAGTCTGAAAAGCCGGGAACATATGACCGTTACCTAAGCCAATGATAAACGCAGCTCCGTAATACCCCCAATTATTATGCACTCCTGCAAAAAGCAGATAACCGATCAAGGAAATAACTATGCCGAAAGAAGCATTTTGAACAATCATTCCTTTTCTCAATGTACGACTTCCTATCAATCGAGAAAGAATCAAGCCGGCAGAACACAAAAAGAAGAATAATCCTGTACCGCTTGTTATTCCTAATCTTTCCTTTCCGTATATTGCAATATAGGTTGAAAGTATCCCATAGGAGAAAGCAAAACACATAATACAGATCGCTCCACGCCATGCTTTGAGTAGAAAAAATCTATCCAAACTTATCTTCTTTGTATCTTTGATTGGTTCTTTTTTTGTCGTTTTCAGACTTGCACTTATTGCAAGTCCCAAACCTGCAAAAAGCAATGAGAGAATGAATATCAACTGATAGTTATGCGTTGTTTCGTAAATCCATAATGCTATCGAAGGACTGATTGCTGTTGCAACGTTATTGCTCAGTCCATAGTAGCCTATGCCTTCTGAACGGCGACTTGGATAAAGTACATCTATGGCTAATGTGCTGTTTGCTACGGTTGCCGCTCCAAAAGGTGCACCATGTAATGTTCTTACTATGGCAAAAATCAACAAAGAGGCAGTTAACAAATATCCGGCAAAGAGCAGAAAGAACAAAAGCATACAACAAACCAATACTTTCTTTCTATCAAAACTGTCTACAATAAATCCGCTGAACGGTCTAATCAACAGAGCAGTCAAAGTATAGCCCGAAAGCACTACACCAATGGTATGTTTATCTGCACCAAAGGTTTCGCTTAAGTATAAAGGCAACAAGGGTGTTACCAACATAAACGAGAAAAATATAAAGAAGTTCACCAACCATACTTTAATGTATTCGGAATTCCAAAGTTTTTCTCGTTCAGTTCCCATGTAGATTCTATTTTGTGAAGTTTGTATTCAGACCCTCTTTCCGCATCTTCGCAACCTGATAATAAAGCATAATCATCGTTATTACAAAAGCACAGAAATCTGAAACAGGGGCTGCAAACCATATTCCATCGAGTCCCATAACCAAAGGGAAAAGATATAGTCCGGGAAGCAAGAATAAAAGTTGTCTTGTCAAAGATAAAAAGATTGCTTTTTTGGCTAAGCCTATTGATTGGAAGAAATTAGATGCCACAACCTGCAAACCAATCAACGGAGCTGCAACCATAAAGATTCGAAATCCGGGAATAGTCAATTCTATCAACTTTTCATCACTTGTAAAGGCCATAGCAATGAATCCGGGCAAAAGTTCGGAAAGCAAGAATCCAACACTTGCAACAATCAATCCGCAAACCATGGCAAGCTTTAAGCAACGCAATACTCTGGAATAGTTTTTCGCTCCATAATTATAGCCGACTATCGGTTGCATTCCTTGTGTTATGCCAAGGATTACCATCAACACCATAAAGGCTACAGAATTTATTATACCGTAGGCCCCTATGGCCAAATCGCCTCCATATTTCTGCAGTTGCAAATTAACAACTATCACTATCAGACAGCCAACCAGATTGGTAAAAAAAGGAGATGCTCCGATTGCACAAGCTTGCGATACTATCTTTCTTTTCAAATGAAAACACTCTCTTGTAATGTACACAACCTTGTTTCGTTTCAACAGCATAAATACTAAAACAAGGGTTGTAAGTATTTGAGTTATCACCGTAGCCCACGCAGCCCCTGCAATGCCCCAGTGAAAGACAAAAATAAACAGCATATCCAAAACCGCATTCAAGGCAACGGAAGCTATCGTAACATACATCGCTTTCTCCGGATAGCCAGAGGACCGCAATACTGCATTCAATCCAAGATACAAATGCGTAAACACATTACCCAAAAGTATGATATACATATAGTCTTTTGCGTAAGGAACGGTTTCTGTGCTACCTCCAAGAGCATAGAGCAAGGGTTCTAAAAACGGAAGGCAGACTATAGTAAATCCAACTCCCAAAATAATATTGAGAATTATCACATTACCAAGCACAAGCCTTGCTGTACGATAATCTTTCTCACCTAATTTTATAGAAATCAAAGTAGAAGCACCGACACCTACCAAAGCACCAAATGCCGCTGCAAGATTCATAAACGGAAATGTGAGAGCCAAACCTGAAATTGCCAAAGCCCCCACACCCTGACCAATAAAGATTCTATCTACTATGTTGTATAATGATGATGCTATTTGAGCTATCACTGCCGGCAAGGCATATTGTGACAATAACTTACCAATTCGCTCCCGACCTAATATCAATGCTCTTTCTTCATTCATTGCAATCTCAATTTGGAGTGCAAAATTACTATTTTTATCCCAAATAGCAGATTATTCAACACAAGTCTTTCAAAAGCTTTTTGCGATATGCCCTGCTTGCGGCTGAAGATTGAATGGATAATTGTTCACAAAAAGCCTGCAACTCTTCCTTTATCCAAACTTCTTTGTCTTTATACTGCAACAAAACTTCACAACACATTTGCTTTACCGAAATAGGCGAGGTTTTATCTATCAACTGATTAAAACAACCCTCAATCAAAGAATCCGAACAAAGATTTCGAAGTTTATCACTCAATTTTTCACTCAAGCGATTCTTTGTATCATATTTCAAAAGCCTTGAAATCAATTTTGCATACTGTCTTATAGTGCTTTTATTCGTAAACCGATTGAACGAAATCATCAATTCCTCAACAAAAATCACTGCATAGTCGGGAGTTTTCTCGCAAAGTTTTTCCAAAATCCAAGCTGCATGAAAGCCGATCTTGTCATCGTATTCGACGCTTATGCGATACAACAAAGCGACATCAAGCTTGCCGCTCATGATGTCGCTTATAAATTTATCAATTGTTTGTAAGCCAATTACAGAATCAAGTTTCGCTACGATAACTCTTGATTTCGTTAAATTGTTTCTTGATTTCATTTTATCAAAATCAAAAAGCAAATCTCGCACCCAAAAGACCTACAAAGCGTTGTGAAGGATAGTTGTAATATTCGTAGTATCTTTGGAAAGCAAGATTGTTAAGTTCTACAAAGAATACCAATTGGTCGGAATAGTTGTATGAAGCATTGAGATTAATATCTATTCCCGATTTCAATTTTACGATTTCACCTTTTTCATTTTCACATTTCATCGAACTGAAGAAGCCTGGTATGAATGCTATTTTGAATTTGTCTGCCGCTGTGTACTCAAATGCTAAATCAGCTTTGAATTTCGGTGTATACCAAGCCTCTTTCAAATTAGCTGTTTTCACATCTTGGAACATTGCATTGGCTCTCAAAACTATGTTATTCAATTTATAATCGAAATTAAAGTCGATATAGAATCTGTTTGCATTGTCATAGCTGAGCGAAAACATATTATTCAAAACAGCATCCTTGTCAAGAGTATAGAAGTACTTGTTTTTGATAATATCATATCCAGCCTCCAATCCGAGGTGTAGGTTATCGGCACCTGCGTATGAAGCTAATGCAAAAATCTTTGTGTAACTTTCCAAATCGGTATGCACATTCGGTGCAATGTAAGGGTTTTCTTTCACAAGAGATTGAAGTGTCGGTAAATTATATCCAGATTTCAAACCTCCTTTTATTGAAATATTTTCAACAATAGGCGGTGTTGTAACAATCAAAGTAGGTAGAAACAAAAACGGTTTTTTGTTTCCAAATCCCGGAACAAATGAAAGCGATCCATATACAGCATAATCATGAAGCGTAAAGGCTATATTCGCATCTATATCAACCACTCCTTGCACGTTTTTATACTCTTGAAGTACTAAAGTAGGATAAAAAAAAGGTGTAAGGTCTTTTGCGGAATATTTACCAAAGATATGTTCGTATGTAACATCCAACCCGATTAACTGAGGGGCGTCTCCAAAAAGCGTTAATTGCTTTGATACGCCTGCATTCAATAACAAATCGGTTTCTCCATAGCCCCATTTTCCCGAAGTATGTTTTACAGCGAATGAAGCATGATTGTGCAATTTATTTTCATCTTTATACAAGCTTGTATAGTTGATTTGCGTTCCTACTGTGTGATATTGTGCTCTGTAATCCTTCTTTTCTTTATTCAAACTATCTGAAAAGCCATAATAATAGTGTCTTTGGTGCGAGTAGAACAAGTTAGCATCCAAAGAAAAACTCTTCCAAATCTTTTTAGCATAAAGATTCAAATCATTGTTTGCGTATGAAGAATTTGCGTAATCTTTGATTTGTCCCAATGAAGATTTATGTTTGAAGTTCAAAGCATAGATAAAATCTTTCGATCTGGTTTGAGAATACGAGGCATCAAAGAGTGAAGAAAAATAAGTCCCGATTGCGGCTTTCAAATGTGTATTATATAATCGTGCAATCGGCTCTCCCTTTACTTTTGCAGGCTTTATATTCTCAAAAGTCATTGTTGTCTGAAAACGCTTTCCCTCTTTATCGTAACGAAAAGGAGGAAGACGAAATTCAGATTCCAAAACAGTTGGTTTATCACTCAATTTATATGCTTCACTCACAACAGGAGAAAATGAACTCCTCATTATAACACTTTCATTATACTCTTTCTCTTCTTGGTTTTGAGCATTCAGACTCATACTCAAAAGACCTAAAACAATACTTGTAAATATATATCTTTTCATTTCTGCAATTTGCTTTATTGTTTATTGATTTTATTGTTCTGCATCTTCGATTATGATTTCATCGACAGCCTCTTGTTGTTCTTGTCTCTTGTCTTCGGTTTCTTGAAGTGTTTTTGTTTCTTCGTCGGTTAAAGAAATGAGTTTTTGTTTTGCCAACTCAATCAACTCTTCATCGCCTTCATAATTATCGATTATACTTTGAAGAGTTTGCTTTGCTTGAATCGTATTGCCCTTGCTTTTGAATATATCAGCCCAAAGAACAAAGGTTTTAGCCAACCAATATTCGCTCGAAGGATTTGCATTGATTTGGTGAATCATCTTTTCGGATTCTTCGATTTTTCCTGAATTAAATGCTATTTCAGCCAAGACATATTGTGCCTCTGCCGCATATTCAGGATTTTTTGCTTTGGTTAAGCGTTTGAATTCTTCGATTGCCTGCCCGCTATTTTGATTTAGCAACAAAGATTTCGCCAATATGTAGTTTGCCCTTTCGCGAGCAGATTCATCCAATTTATCAAGCGACAAAAGCTTATTTGCACATATTATAGCCGTATCAGCTTGTCCCAATTCAAAACAAGATTGCATTTGTCCGTCTATTGCTTGCAATTTATTGGATGTTATTTCCGCAATCTTTTCAAGTTGAGAATAATATTGCTTTGCTTTGTCGTAGTTTTTTTCTTCAAAGTTTATCTCGGCTGCTTTCAAAAGAGATTTTTCTGTAAATACGTTCTTAGGCTTTGAAACTATGTTTTCGTAATGTTGTAACGCCTCTTGCTTTTGGTTTATCTTGTTTAGACAATCGGCAAGATAATAGTTGGCACTGACAAAGAAAGCTCCGTCAGGATATTTGTTCAAATAGTTTTTGAAACCTGCAATTGCATTCGGGCAATCTCCATCCATATACAAATTTTCTATTGCTTGGTAACTTATGGAATCTTGTTCACCAACAGAGATACTTGCACTCGGAATACTCTTTGTGTAAGCTATAAAATCATCCACTTTATTTGCATCTACATATATTGCTTTGATATTACCCAACGCAGTCCTTGCCTCCTCGCTTTCAGGATACATCTTCACCAACTTGTCAAGATACACCAACGCTTTTTGATCATCGCCCAATTTATAATAGATCATACCGATTTTTGCATAGCAATCTTTGACGTGAATCGACTGTGGATATTTTTCTATAACGTTTTGATAAGTTGAAATGGCTGTCTTGTTTTCTTCTAAGGTGAGATAGGTATTTGCAAGCTCATATTTCATACTTGCAACATAGCTTCCGGATGTAAAATCGTTGTTTGCCTGCTCTAATATCTCTTTTTTGCGAGCGTAATTACCCAAAGCTCCGTATGCCATTGCAGTTTGATAAGTTGCATAATCAAAATCCTGATGTTTTTCTTTGATTATCTTTCCGTATTCTGCGATTGCATCGCGAAATCTCTTACCCATGTAAAGACAATCGGCATATCGCAAAGTCGCATCTGTGTTTTGTTGAGCATTTAACTTGCCTATAGCTCTTTGAAAATAACCTTCGGCAGAAGAATACTTCTTTTGCTTAAACAGATTGTAGCCCATCGCATAGTCGGCTTGAGGCAAGAACGGACTTTTGTCAGAACCACTCGAAGCGTAAAAAGTATTCAGATTTTTAATAGACAAATCGTATTCACCCATTTGATAATACGCTTCAGCTTTTAGGTAATAAGCAGTTGCCGTAAGGCTGTTATCGTGAACTTGAGACAAGGATTTATCCAGATAAATCAACGCATCATCCAATCTGTTCTCATTAAAAAGTTCGATTGCTCTGTTCAGACACAAACGTTGATAAGCTCTATTTACAGATAAATTCCTTTCGGACATCTGTTCTATCATTTCGATTGCATCGCGATAGTTTTTCATATCGCCATACAACTGTGCCAAATATTCTTTTGCTTCATTTGCCTTGGCAGAGTTAGGAAATAAATCTGCAAACAACTGAAAAGCCTTTACCGATTCATTGTATGCAGGAGATGTTTCATAAGACAACTTCGCATAATTCAACAAAGCATTCTCCTTAACTTGCATATCAAAATCAAGTTCACTTGCTTCTTTGAACATAGCTTGAGCTTCCGATCTATTGTCTGTTTCCAAAAGACATATTCCTAAATGATATAGAGCATTTTGTCCCAAAGAATCTTTCTTCTCACTTGCAGATGCGAGGTATCTTTTGGCTTTTTCAAAATCTTTCTCCTCCATTAGCGTAAAGCCCAACAAGTAGTAATCTTGTACATCTGCACCTGCTTCCTGTGCAGTCTTTTCCAAATATGGTATTGCCTCCTTATATCTTCCCAATTTATAGTATGTATCTCCCAACATTCTGTTTAGTTCGTAACTTTTCTTGGACTGTGATTTTTCCGACAAGTCGGGAGCTATCTTTATCAACTCTTCATAATTTTGTTGATAGTAATATATGTGTGCAATATAGAATGGCACAATCTTTCCAAAGCTTTTATCGTTTTGAAGCGTCAAAAATTCTTTCACTGCAAGATTGTATTTCTTTTGTTCATAGAGAATATGTGCATAAAAATAGGTTGAGGGTGCCGCATACTTACTTTTTGCATCTTTTACCTTATCAAATTCTATCAAAGCCTCATCATAGTTCCCCTGCATAAAAAGACTATGACCGTATTTGTAAGCATACTCATATTTTTTCTCTTGATCCAAAACAGAAGTATTCATTTGACGATATACACTCAAGGCTTTATCATACTGATTGTTTTGTGTGTAAAAATTAGCCAAAAGAAAATACGCATCATTCGTATGTAGAGATTGCGGATAGCGATTTATGTAACTTAACAACAAAGCATCCGCATCATTATTCATCATTTGACAACTTGCAGCCGCTTTGAAGAAAAACGCATCTTGCAAAAACGTATTATCATTATCACAATAAGCTTCGATAAATGTCGAAAACTGCTCAAACGAAAGTGCATAATTTTTGTTTTGATAGTTATCATAGGCTTCCAAGAAAGCGTCCCGATATGGTCTTTCTTGAACTACTTTTTGGCAAAACCCACTGCCACTCAACAAAATAAACATTCCGATTTGGCATAAAACAAACAATTTTCTTCTCATAAGATTACACTATTTTTACAACCTACTAAATTAGTACCAATTCTGCATTTAACAGCAGACATGCCTATTGTATTTATCAACGGTCAAATGTTAATAATTTATTGTATAACTCTCAGTGTTTTTTAGCTCATCCTATGCTCTGCAATCAAAAAATAAACTTCAATAATTTCAAGATAAGACAGGGACAATCACGCTTTACGACCATCAAAATCAAGAACTGATTTTCAATGATTTGAAACCACAAAAATAATTCTTTGTTTTAGAAAATTCTTTCTTGATTTCAGTAAATTAAAACAAAGAATCAGTAAATTGTTTCTTTGTTTCGTTAAAAGGTTATTTTACAAGGATTTTTCAATTGTTTTTTCGGGCTCGACATGTATGCCTATTTGGGTATGCTCTCCAAATCTTTCTCTCAGATTTCTTTCAACCGCCGTTGCAATATCGTGTGCCTCAACAATGGTTTTATCTCTTTTTACTCTGATATGGCAATCGATTATCTTACTTCTTCCGTTACAACGAGTCTTTAAGTTGTGCAGATTCAGCACTCCTTGAGTTGAAAGGATTATATTCTCTATTTCGATTTCAGTTTCTTCACCTAAAGATTTTTCCATCAACTCATCGATTGGCGGTTTGAACATCTTGACTGCCACAACCAAAATCATAAGCCCTATAACAAAGGCTGCAATCGGGTCAAGTATAGTCCATTTTTCTCCCAACAAGATTGCCCCTCCCACACCCAACAACGAACCTATCGAAGACAAAGCATCGGAACGATGATGCCAAGCATTGGCTTTACAGGCTTCGGATTCTGTTTTTCTACTAACGAAGATGGTATATTGATATAGCAATTCCTTGGAAAGAATCGAAATAACAGCTGCCCAAAATGCAATCATACTCGGCACAGGCAAAACTTCACCTTGCAAACACGCAACAATAGTGTTTATCGATTCAATAATCAATTTTGCAGATACAACTATCAAAATAATGCTTACGATAAGCGTTGCGAGGGTTTCAAACTTCCCATGTCCGTATTTATGACGTTTATCTCTGCCTTTTGATGACATCGGGATAAAAACCAAAACTACAACATCACTTACCAAATCGCTAAGCGAGTGAACGCCATCTGCTACCATTGCACCACTGCGTCCGAAAATCCCGGCAATAATCTTGAATGCGGCAAGCAACAAATTGACAACGCTTCCAACGAGTGTTACTTTGGTTATCTGCTTTTCTCTTTCGTTCATAAAAACTGGAAAAAATAAAAGTCGGAGTATAGTCCTTGATTCAAGGTTTACTCCGACTCTTTTTACTGATTATACTATTACTTTATCAAGAAAGTATATTCGTCATAGTGTTTCAATGCCATGCCTGTTCCTCTTGCTACAGCCCTTAGCGGATCCTCTGCAACGTGTACAGGCAATTTGGTTTTCGCTTGCAATCTCACATCCAACCCTTTAAGCAATGCACCACCACCTGCAAGATATATACCTGTATGATAAATATCCGATGCCAATTCAGGCGGAGTCATCGCCAAGGCTTCAAGAACCGCACTTTCAACCTTTGCAATCGATTTATCCAAAGCATGAGCTATCTCTTTGTAATTTACATGCAACTCCTTAGGAATTCCTGTCAAAACATCACGTCCTTGAACTGCAAAATCCTCAGGCGGATCAGCCAATTCCGGAATAGCAGCTCCAACAGCTATCTTAATCTTCTCAGCCATTCTTTCTCCAATATGGATATTGTGTTGCTTACGCATGTAGTCTATAATGTCTTGATTGAACTCATCTCCTGCGATTCGTATCGATTTATTACAAACTATACCACCCAAAGCTATGACTGCGATTTCACTTGTACCACCTCCAATATCGATAATCATGTTTCCAACCGGCTCAAGCACATCAATACCGATACCGATCGCTGCCGCCATCGGCTCATGTATCAATCTGACATCCTTTGCTCCTGCTTGCTCTGCAGCATCTCTTACTGCACGCTCCTCAACATTGGTTATACCACTCGGAATACAAATAACCATTTTCAATGATGGCGGAATGATTGTTTTTTTCATGTTTATCATTCGGATAAGTTCACGAATCATATCATTCGCCATATCAAAATCGGCAATAACTCCGTCTCTCAACGGACGTATTGTTTTTATCGCATCATGGGTTTTACCATCCATCTGCATGGCTTTTTTACCTACTGCAATGATTTTCTTGGTTGTTTGATCAACTGCCACAATCGACGGTTCGTCAACAACAACCTTATCGTTGCATATTACGATGGAATTGGCCGTACCCAAATCTATTGCTACTTCTCTTGTTAAAAATGAAAACAAACCCATTTCTATACTATTTTCCTACTTTTACGGCGTTTTTATTATTGTGTTTCAATTTTCTGTTTTATTTTTGATTTTTTTAGTGTTTGAAATGTCTGTTACCGGTCATTGCCATAGCAATTTTATTATTTTCACAGAATTCAATACTTAGGTCATCCTTCACACTGCCTCCGGGTTGTATCACTGCATTTATACCTTCTTTACTTGCTATCTCGACACAATCAGGGAATGGGAAGAAGGCATCAGACGCCATAACTGCTCCTTGCAAATCGAATCCAAAGCCTTTTGCTTTTTCTATCGCTTGTCGCAACGCATCAACACGACTTGTCTGACCTGTTCCGCTTGCACACAATTGTTGATTCTTAGCTAAAACTATTGCATTAGACTTTGTATGTTTTACTATTTTGTTTGCGAATATCAAATCTTTCTTTTGTTCTTCCGTAAGGGCGGTTGATGTTACCGATTTCAAATCTTCACATTTTTCAACAACGTTATCTGCATCTTGAACTAAGATTCCATTCAACGCCGAGCGATATTGAACCTCTGGCATCGGTGTATCTTTACGTTTCAATAAGATTCTGTTTTTCTTACATTTCAATATTTCCAATGCTTCCTCAGAATAATCCGGTGCAATGCAGATTTCCATAAACAGACTATTCATAAGTTCGGCTGTTTCCTTGTCTATGGTGCGATTACATACCAATACACCACCGAAAGCTGAAACAGGATCTCCTGCCAATGCATCTGCATAAGCTTGTTTCAATGTAGGACGGCTTGCCAACCCACATGCGTTATTATGTTTTATGATTGCAAATGTCGTTTCTTCGAAGTCATCAATCAATCTGCAAGCAGCGTCGATGTCACCTATGTTGTTGTAAGAAATTTCTTTGCCATGAAGTTGCTCAACAAAGGACTCCAAGTCTCCATAAAAGTATCCCTTTTGATGAGGGTTTTCTCCATAACGCAAAACATTTGATTGGTGGCAACTTTGTTTGAATACAGGCATTGCGGTTTTTTGATTGAAATATCCGAATATTGCTGTGTCATAATCAGAACTTTGTGCAAAAGCGTATGTTGCAAAACGGAATCTGTCTTCAAGGCTTGTTGCACATTCTTGTTTTGACAACAATTCCATCAATTCTGCATAATGCTCAACAGATGGAACTATCAATACATCTTTATAATTTTTTGCTGCGGCTCTGATTAGAGATATTCCTCCGATGTCAATTTTCTCTATAATATCTGCTTCACTCGCCCCGCTCTCTACTGTTTTCTTGAACGGATAAAGGTCAACTATAACAAGATCTATTTGAGGTATTTCATAGGTATTTGATTGCTCCATATCCTGAGCATTATCCCTACGAGCCAATATTCCTCCGAACACCTTAGGGTGAAGAGTTTTCACTCTACCTCCAAGAATTGACGGATAACCTGTAAGACCTTCAACTGTTTTTGCTTCGATTCCAAGATTACAAATATAGTCGTATGTTCCTCCTGTAGAGTATATTTCAACTCCATTCTTATCCAACAACTTAACTATCTCATCTAAACCATCTTTATAAAAGACAGAAACTAATGCACTTTTTATTTTTTTCATCTCTTTACTAGAATTATATTATCAAATCTATGTTCTGTTTCTTTACTTGTTTGATTCGGAAAATTAAATCTTCGTTTTAATTTTCTGAATCTTCGTTTTGATTTTTTCTTTCTTCGTTTTAATTTTCTGAAACAAAGAGTTATTTTTCAAAACAAAAAAATAAATTTGGCGACTTAACTTTTGATTTTAATGATTCGAAACTATGTCGAAATCTTTGCTCGCTTTAATCTCCAAATTCAATATTTAAGCCCCTTGCTGTGTGCACCAAGAAACTATCCGGTGAAACTAAATGCGGTTCTTTCAAGGCTTGCTCAAAAGTAACGGCTATTATGTCGGGGTGTTTATACGCTACCATTTTGCCGAATTCTCCATTCATTGCTAATTCAAAAGCTTTCACTCCAAATTCTGAGGCTAATACTCTGTCGTATGCAATAGGGGTTCCTCCACGTTGAAGATGTCCTAAAACGGATACTCTTATGTCATATTCCACTCCTGCTTCTTCCAATTCCAATTTTAGAGCTTGTCCTATGCCTCCAAGTTTGAAATGGAAATCTCCGGGAACCTGTGATTTGAAACCTACTTGTTCGCCTTTTGCATTCTTACTTCCTTCGGCTACTACTATGATACAAAAGCCTCTTCCTTTTTTATAGCGGGTTTCTATCTTCGCTTTGATTTTATCTATATTGTAAGGAATTTCCGGAATAATGCATACGTCTGCTCCACCTGCGATAGCGGCATTCAGAGCTATCCAACCTGCATCACGTCCCATTACTTCCAAGATAAAAACTCTGTTATGGCTCGCTGCAGTTGTCACAAGCTTATCCACCGATTCTGTTGCTATTTGAACAGCTGTTTGAAAACCGAATGTAAAATCTGTCATCGATAGGTCATTGTCAATAGTCTTTGGCACGCCTATTATATTTACACCCTTATCATAAAGTTTCTTTGAGATTCTTTGAGATCCGTCGCCGCCAATATTTATAACTGCATCGACACCTAAGTATTGTAATTTGCGAATCATTTGATCACTAACATCGAGCGTTTCCCATGTTCCATCGGATTTTTTTATCGGATACGCAAATGGGCCTCCTTTATTAGTTGTTCCAAGTATTGTGCCTCCTTGTGTAAGTATGCCTGCAACATTATCATTATCCAAAACAACAATCTCTGTAGGCTCTCTAAGAACTCCATTAAACGATTCAATACAACCAACAACCTCCCAATCTTTTTCTTGAGATGCTCTCTTGACTATTGCTCTTATTACAGCATTTAAGCCGGGACAATCGCCGCCTCCTGTAGAGACCATTAACCTTTTCATCATTCGTTTTCTTGATTAAAGAACGGAATTATATTCTCTATTGTTTCCAACACCTCATCTCTACCAACTCTCTTTTCAGACGAGGTTAAAATTATTTCAGGTAGTTCTTCCCAATATTCAGATAAAGATTCCTTGAACCGCTCTAAAGATTCTTCTGTTTTTTTTGCAGATTGCTTATCTGTTTTTGTAAATATCAATGTGATAGGAACCTGATTTTCTCCAAGGAAGTTTATAAATTCTAAGTCGATTTTTTGCGGTTCTAACCTCGAATCAACTAATACGAAAACCGTCAAAAGATTCACTCTCTTCAACAGATAATCCTCTATCATCTTTCGCCATTTCTTACGATTTTCCATTGAAGTTTTTGCGTAGCCATAGCCAGGCAAATCAACCAAATACCATTCTTCATTTATAAGGAAGTGATTTATCAATTGAGTTTTGCCGGGTTGAGATGACGTCTTCGCCAAATCTTTTTTATCGACAAGCATATTGATAAGCGAACTTTTACCTACGTTGCTCCTTCCGATAAATGCGAACTCCGGCATATCGGGTTGTGGACATTGATTCAACTCTTGGCTACTCTTAACAAACTCGGCTGAAGATACAATCATGATTCCCAATTATAGAGTAAGGTGTCGTTTTTTCTTTTCTTCGTAAATATCTGCTATTGTAACAAGTATCCCTGTTTCTTCAACATCCGAAAAATGTTTATTTATTGAAGTACCAAAACTTTTCATTGTCGAAGATAGGTTCATATAAGCATTGACAAGCGGAGGTATGTTTTCGTTCAACGCTCTCACACTTTTAGTCAAAATTTGATAGTCTTCCTTGTAATTTTTCCCGCTAAACAACTTCACCAACAAATTATAATCTGTCTCAATCTCTATACTCTCCTTCGGTCTTACCAATCCCTCATTATCAGGAAAATGTTTCTTGTAGAAATACAATATATAGTCTCTTGCAAGCACATTCATAGATGGATACATCGTGATTTTACCAAAGAAATATTTTACATCTTCATTCTTTACCACCAATCCTCCCAATCCATCCCAAATATTATCCAACGAATACAATCCTTTTCTAAGATTAACCGTTGGCTGATAATCCGGTCTTACAAAAGAACGTCCTAATTCTATGGTATTATCAAGGTATCTTTCCAAAAACGAATCACTGAATTCAAATAAGTCTGCTGTAGCACTAAACAAACTACCATCCGATTGACGATATATATCCTTCCCTATTATATAACGATATCCTCCAACAATTTCTTCATCTGTCGGATCCCAAACAAATAACTGTTGATAGCAATGTGGCTCAGGTGCTTCATCGTATTGATCTATGTCGCACTCAGTTCCACTTCCTCCTCCACTTGTTGCAAAACTTATTTCTCTAAGGCGTCCGATTTCTCTCATTATCGCCGGAGTCCTATGTGCATTTGTAACGTATATTTCTCTACCTGCAGAATTTGTTTTTTTCAAAAAATCTGCCTTTTTCAATTCTTCTTTTATCAAAGCTTTATCTACAGGAGGTATTATATAAGAAAGGTCAACTATATTTTCCATATACTTATTTTATTTCTCACGGCACAAAGTCCGCTTGAGGGTTATCTTTCAATTTATAAACATGTGCTCGAACAGATTGAGCCCACTCCAAATGCGTTTTACTTTTGTCAAAAACAGAATAAGGAATTGGCTTACCAAATGTAAGTTTTATCGTTTTATTTCTGTATTTAAACATCTCATCCGGAAGAAGTATCATCTCCAAATCAAATTTGATACCGAAGAATCTTCGAATCTTCGAAAAACGATAAAAACGCTTCGAATTCATTCCCTCAATATAAACAGGGGTTACGTTTCTTTCAAACTCGATTGCTTTTTTCACAAATGTCTTTTTCCAAGGGAAATCCTGCAATACTCCATCTATATATTTGGATTCTGTTCCTGCAGGAAAATACATAACAATGCTATCACCCTTAAAAGCATCGTTCAACACATCATGATTAGATGAATTCTTACCATACTTATTAATCGGAACAAAAACACCTTTCAATCCAGGCAATGCACAAAGCAAATCATTAACAGGAAAAAGAATATCGGATCTTTTTTGCCCCATTATACTGATTAGAGCCATCCCATCTATACTTCCTATTGGGTGATTAGCCACAATAAGAGCCCTATCATCGTATGGAATATTCTCCGAATTCTCTATTTCTAATTTTATATTGAATTCTTTATGTATAACACTATCTGTAAAAGCCGCACCTTTACAATCTCTATAGCGATAAACAGCATCGTTAATCTCATCAAGGTGAACAAGCTTCTTAAATCTGTTTAGAACAAATTTAGGAAGAACTCGAAGCAATTTCTTATTCTTACTTGCAATCAATTGCTCCAAGTTAATAAACTGTTTATCTATATGTTGATTCTCATTATTATCCATTGCATCCACAGCTGTTTCCGTTGCAAAGATACGAAATTATTAAGAACTAACCGTTATCAATCTTTGGTTTTCATCAACAACATCTATTTTAATAGTCACATAGCTTTCAGGCAATATATCGACAACTCGTTCACTCCATTCCAAAAAGCAATAGCAACCACTGTAAAAATATTCCTCTGTTCCTATTTCCTGAGCTTCCGCAACAGTATTTAATCTGTAAAAATCAAAATGATAAACCTCACCTGCTTTTTCAGAAAAATAAACATTTACAATTGCAAAAGTCGGAGAACAAATTTCATCTTCACAATTCAAAGCTTTGCAAAGAGCTCGTGTAAATGTTGTTTTACCCGCTCCCATCTCACCTTCCAACGCAAACACCCTATCATTCTTACACTGCAACAAAATATCCTTTGCAACATTATCCAAATCCGACAATCCGTTTACCTTATACGTTTTTTGCATATCAACTATTTTTTTGTCAAATGAATAAAAGGTATCAATACTTCTTCCATCGAGATCCCACCATGTTGGAATGTATTTTTGTAATACTGTACATATTGGTTATAATTGTTTGGATAAGCAAAGAAATCGTTTGCTTTGGCAAATATATATGGAGACAAAATATTCAATCTCGGCAATAAAATATCCTCAGGTTTGTTTACAGCAAAAACCTCTTTTTCATTGTAATCTAAGAATCTTCCAACCTTGTAGCGGAGATTTACAGAGGCTTCTTTTGTTGCTTTAATCTTAATAGGTCTATTTACTCTCACCGAACCATGATCGGTAGTTATGAAGATATTTACATCCTTTGCACTCAAAAACTTCAAAACATCAAACAACGGAGAGTGAGAAAACCATGTCTGTGTAACACCTCGATAAGCCTTTTCATCTTCTGCCAACTCTCTAACCAAATCCGAGTCGGTTCTTGCATGAGAAAGCATATCTATAAAGTTATAAACAATTACATTTAGTTTGTTCTGCATCAGATTTGGCAAGTTATCAATCATCCTTTTACCATAAGTAAGATTCAAAACTTTGTGATATGTCGTTCTTATATCAAATCCATGCTTTGCAAGTTGCTTTTGCAGGAATTGATATTCGTTTTGATTTTTATTTCCTTCTTCATCTTCATCCAACCACAAATTCGGATAAGTCTTTTTTATGTCGTAAGGCATCATTCCGGCAAAAATAGCATTTCGAGCAAACTGTGTAGTTGTCGGAATGATACTATAGTACATACCTTCTTGTTCTACTCTCAAATATTCTTCGATTGCAGGTTGCAAAGCTTTCCATTGATCAAATCTGAAGTTGTCTATAATTATCAAAAATGAAGGCTTATCTTCTTTCAATGCTGGAAAAACTTTTTCTTCCAATAATCTGTGTGACATCAAAGGAGTCGTTGCATCCGGCGTTTTTATCCATTGTAAATAGTTCCTTTCGTAAAATTTTGAGAATTGCAAGTTGGCTTCCGTCTTTTGTTGCTTTAATATCTCGAATATGCTTACATCGTTAGAATCAGACAGCTCTATTTCCCAATAAACCAACTTTTTATAAATATCAATCCACTCATTGCTATCCATGCCTTCCATAAGACGAAGACCGATTTGGCGAAATTCTTGTTGATAGTTCATTGTTGATTGCTCACTTACAAGTCTTTTTGTATCCAAATGCTTTTTCAGTGTCAGCAATATCTGGTTCGGGTTTACAGGTTTTATGAGATAGTCAGATATTTTACTACCTATTGCCTGCTCCATAATATGTTCTTCTTCGCTTTTGGTAATCATAATCACAGGAAGTGCAGGATATTTGTTTTTTATCATATTCAGAACTTCCAAACCTGTAAGTCCCGGCATATTTTCGTCCAAAAAAACAATATCAACCGACTTTGCAACAAGGGCTTCCATTGCTTCATTACCATCTATTGCAGGAATAATCGAATAGCCTTTAGCTTCCAAAAAAAGAATATAAGGTTTCAACAAGTCGATTTCATCATCGACCCAAAGTATATTCACCATAAAAGTTTGTTTTTTGATTAAACGCTCAAAATACAAAACGTTTTCGAAGTGGAAATGTTATGTAAGAGCAAAAAACTATTTAAGAAAATCGACTATTCTGTCTTCATCCAATGTAATGGATCTGTAAATATCCATCACCTTTCCGTTATCTAACAAAACGACAATAGGTTGCTTTCCTTTGGTTGCAGACAAAAACACATCGGGAGGAACAATCGCTGTCGGCAATTTAGCCACCTGCGTTTCATTGTAAAACTTCGTGATATTCTTCTCTTTACCCCAAAACGCAACAACAAAATCTTCTTTTTCCAAATCATGTCTTGCTATCATAACATCTAACTTGATAGCCGTTCGTTTGCAATATTTACAACCTGTAGAATAGAGACAAAGTACTTTTTTACCTTTTTCGATTTCCAAATTCGCAAGCGACTCTTCTTGTAGCAAGATTCCAAACTTTTCCATATTAAGGCTTGCACTCTTGTCATACAAAGAATAGACTATAACATCAGGTGGTTTGATTGTATAAACGGTTGCAGTCGATAAAACAAAAAATGCCAACAGCAACCACTTGGCATATTTCTTTCGTAAGCCGCTTTGCCAAAACAAAAAATAAGACAAAGCTAACAAAATAACATTTTTGACAATTGTTTGCGTATCCGACAAAACCAATACATCGCCAAAGCAGTGACAATTATCGGAAGAAACATCAAACAACAAAGGTTTGAGCAACACATACACCGTAAAGGCGAACAAAGAGCCTATCGTAAGCCAACGAACCGGCTTTTGACATATCCCGGAAACCAACGACAAACCGATAAAACACTCAAAACCGATAAGAAATCTTGATACGAATTGAGTTACATCCCAAGAGAACAACTTGTGTTCAAACAAAAACATATCGACTGCCTCTATCGAAAGGTATTTCGTGAGAGCCGATGCAATGAAAACAAGTCCTATAAAAATCCTTACAACGATTCCTATTATTCTCTTGGCTTTCATTCGCTTGGTTTATTGTTCAATACAACCTATCATTGGAGATTGACTGGGTGCAGCCTTTTTAGTCAATTCGATTATGCTGATTTCAGAGCAGTCCCCGTTCCAATCATTAACCATAGTGCTTTCTCCGTTGCCATATTCGCAATAACAATCCGTAGTATCCGAACAAGCAAAGAAAGAAACCGCAAATACACCTACGGCTAAAAAGAAAAGTATTTTTTTCATGATAATATTCATTTTATTAAAAACAAACATAGGGATCTGACCTCTATGAGCCAAAAATCCCTATATTTAACTCTGTAGCAAGATTACTTCTCAACGCAAGAGAATGTTCCACCAAGTTCTTCGATGTCTTGCCATTCTGCTGGAAGAGCTTCTGCAGCTATTTCGTCGCAAGTTCCTTCGTATTCAAGAACTTCAACAACAACTCCTGGGATTCCTTCAAATCCTACAGTACAATCGCAATCTGAAATTGTGTTACAAGCTACGAATCCCATTGTAGCTACAGCGCCCAATAAAAATAAAGCTTTTTTCATGATAATTTTAGTTTTTTAATCTTCCCTACTCTATTTAAGGATTTTCGGGTTTCTCCCGACGATTTCACAAATCGACACTGCAAAGATATATAAAAAAAACAATATGACAAATCTTTAATGTTTTTTTTCACAATAAACAAAAATTTTCATTTTTCAGAGCATCTGTAAACGTAAGATTTGCAAGCGTTCAGCCATTCTTTGTTTCATTTTACTGAAATCAAGATTCATTTCGCTGAAATCAAGAAACAATTTTC
>DEPP01000005.1 GCA_002358835.1 Bacteroidales bacterium UBA3389 | reverse complement strand
ACATCGGCTGCAATAAATGCGTGAGGCATTACCTTATTTATATAATTAACCCTTTGTGCAAATAATTCTCTTTCATATTTACGCTTCATCAAACGAAGAATCTTGTTCGTACCTGCTTGCAAAGGTATATGAAAATGAGGTAAGAAGGCTTTTGATTCTACACAAAAATCAATTACTTCTTCGGTTATAAGATTTGGTTCTATACTTGAGATTCGATAACGTTCGATTCCCTCAACCTTATCCAATGCTTTTATCAAATCCAAAAACGATTCGCCTGTGCTTTTTCCGAAATCACCTATGTTTACTCCCGTAAGAACGACTTCTTTCTTACCTTGCTCAGCCAATATCTTTGCTTGTGCGACCACACTTGCAATATCATCATTTCGACTTCTACCACGAGAATAAGGAATTGCACAATAAGTACAGAAATAGTCGCAACCATCTTGGATTTTCAAAAATGAACGAGTGCGATCCGAAGATGAATAAGACGAATAATAAGATTTTAATCTGCTAATATCAAGAACCAAATTTTCGGTTTCTGCTTTAACGTGTCTTTCTTCTATCAAATCGACAAGTTTTATTTTATCGTCGTTTCCTATAATAAAGTCCACGCCCTCTATCTTCTCTATCTGCTTATCATTAAGTTGAGACATACACCCCATAACCGCAATAATTGCATCGGGATTAAGATTTCGAGCCATGCGAATTGCATTTCTACACTTCTTTTCTGCAATTCGTGTAACCGTACACGTGTTTATGACATACACATCTGCTTTTTCTCTGAAATCAACTTGCTCATACCCCTTTGCAACAAAGATTCCCGCAAGATAAGAACTCTCCGCGAAATTTAACTTACAACCTAATGTATGAAAAGCTATGGTTCTCATTTTTTATTGTTTATTCTCGTTTAGAAGTTCCTCAAATTCTGATTCGTTTATCATCTTTACGTTCAAGCTTTCCGCCTTTTTCTTCTTTTGAGGTCCCATATTTTCGCCACAAACCAAATAATCTACCTTAGAAGATATGCTTCCGACAACCCTTCCTGAGTTATTTTCGATTGTTTTTTTCAATTCATCTCTCGAATACCCCGAAAACGTTCCGCTTACAACAAAACTCAACCCCTCAAAACGCTTTGACTCGAATGTATCCTCTATTTCAAATTTAACACCTTTGGATTTCAATCTCTCAATAAGTGCAATATTCTCTCTGTTAGCAAAATATCCTACCACACTTTCCGCAATAACAGCTCCAACATCATCTAAAGAAACCAGTTGTTCAAAATCCGCATTTATCAAGGCATCGATTGTCTTATAGTATTTCGCAAGTTTCTTTGCTGTAACCTCACCTACGAATCTTATCCCCAAAGCATAAAGTACCCGTTCAAACGGTGTATTCTTTGATTCTTCGATTGCATTTATTATATTCTCCGCACCTTTTTCTCTTATCGAAGATTTGTTTTCTCCATCTCCCGTCACAATTCCAATCAAATCGCTTTGAGTAAGGTCATATATGGAAGCAAAATCACTTATCAAACCTCTATCCCATATAGTCTTGATTCGCTCTCCACCCAACCACTCTATATTCATTGCTTTTTTTGAAACGAAATGTTGCAAACGTCCCAACAACTGAGGTGGACAATGATTGTAATTTGGGCAATAGTGAGCGGCTTCACCCTCTTGACGAACCAATTTAGTATTACAAACCGGACAATTTTCGATAAACTGAATCATTTTTTTGTTTTCAAGAATCAGTGAATTGTTTCTTTGATTCGTTGCAACGGATTCAAGATTTATTTTGCCAACTATTTTAGGTATTATCTCCCCACCTTTTTCTATCAACACGATATCACCTTCGCACAAATCCAACTTTTGCATCTGTTCGGCATTATGAACACTTGCTCGCTTAACCCAAGTACCGCCTAACCACACAGGCTCAAATACAGCAACAGGTGTTATTACTCCCGTTCTTCCAACTTGATATTCGATATTCAGCAACTTGCTTTGAGCTTGTTCTGCTTTGAATTTGAAGGCTGTAGCCCAACGTGGACTCTTTGCAGTTGCACCAAGATGCTCCCACAACTCGATATTGTTTAGTTTGATTACTATTCCGTCTATGTCAAATGGGAGGTTGTTGCGTTCTTCATTCCATTCATCGATGAAACTCATTATTTCATCTATATTTTTTGCAATTGCAATATACTTAGGTACATTAAAGCCCCAAGTCTTTGCAAGTTGCAATCTTTCATAATGAGTTTTTGACTCACTATTTCCTTGCTCCATGATGTAGTAAAGAAAGCAGTCCAATTTTCTCTCTGCAACTTCCTTCGGATTAAGTAGCTTCAAACTACCTGAAGCCGCATTACGAGGATTTGCAAATGGTTCCTCTCCATTCTCAATCCTTTTTTTATTGAATTCTTCAAAAGATTTATGAGGATAAATCACCTCTCCCCTTATCTCAAAACGTTGTGGTATATTTTCTCCATAGAGTTCCAATGGAATGGATTTAATGGTTCGGATATTATCACTTACATCGTCACCAACCAAACCATTACCCCTTGTCAAAGCTCTTACAAAACGTCCATTCTCATACAAAAGGCTTACCGCAACTCCATCATATTTCAACTCACAAACCCATTCCAACTCACTCTCTTCCGGTAGAGACTTTTCTGTTCTTGAAACAAATTCTGCAATTTCTTCTCTTGAATATGTATTTGCCAAAGATAACATAGGAAAATTATGTTCCCCTTGAACAAATCCTTTATTTATTTGCCCGCCTACACGCATAGTCGGAGAGTTTACATCTTGTAACTGAGGATATTCCCTTTCCAAACTCTCCAACTCTTTCATCAAAAAATCGAATTGAATATCGTCTATAGTCGGATTATCCAATACATAATATTCATAATTGTATCGGTTAATCCTTTTACGCAACGCTTCAACTCTATCTTCGATTTGCTTAAATTGCAGGCTCATCATCTTTTTGCAACTCCGTAGTTATATCTTCATCTACAATATTATCTCGTCTTGCTGCTCGTAATGTATTGGCACTTAAATCATCGAATTCTCTTCTATTTCGAATTATATCCATAGCTAAAAAGACTGCATTTCTAAAACTTTGAGCCGATGCTATGTTTTTACCTGCTATTTCATACGCTGTACCATGTGAAGGCGACGTTCTTACATAAGGTAAACCTGCAGTAAAGTTTACGCCCTCCGTAAAACTCATCAGTTTGAATGGTATCAAACCTTGATCGTGATACAACGCCATCACGCCATCAAATTCTCTAAACGTACCATTTCCAAAAAAGCCATCCGCAGGATACGGACCAAATGCCAATATTCCATTATCAAACGCCTCTCTGATTGCAGGAGCAACAATACTATCATCCTCCGTACCTATCAATCCTCTATCCCCTGCGTGTGGATTCAATGCAAGAACCGCAATCTTAGGCATGCGTATTCCGAAATCTCTTTTTAGAGAAGAATCCATAACTTGCAGTTTTCTAAGAATCAATTCTCTATCTAAAACTTTAGGAACTTGAGATAACGATAGGTGATTTGTCATTATACCAATGTGTAAGTCATGACACGTCATTATCATAAGACTCTCTTCAACCCCGAACTTATTCGTCAAATACTCTGTATGACCAGGAAAGTTGAATTTATCACTTTGGATATTCTTTTTGTTTATCGGATTGGTCACAAGAGCATCTAATTTCCCCTGCATAAGATCATGACAAGCATAATCGAGACTCATTGCAGCCAATCTTCCTCCGACTTCGGTTGCTTGGCCTATATCCAATTTAACTTCGTCTTGTATAATATTCAGTATGTTAAATTTCGAAATCTCTGCTTGTTCCACTGTACGGATATTTACAAATGGAAAATCAGTTGCATTTATCAATTTCTTATGATAAGAAGCAACTTTTGAAGAACCATAAAGAATCGGCGTACAATTTTCAAACATTCTCGTATCTGAAAAACACTTCAAAAGGACCTCATATCCTATTCCATTCACATCTCCTTGTGAAATTCCCAAACGTATATTGTCATTATCTCTTTCTCTTCTGCTTCTGAAAGGTGTTCGTCTTGAATTATTCATTTCCATAAATTCTATTTTATATCTTTATTCATCACAAGCGATTTTACAAAATCCACCATCAATCTAACACCATAACCGCTTGCACCTTTGTTTATATAATCTTTTTTATTAGCAAACATTGCCACT
>DEPP01000054.1:1977-2839 GCA_002358835.1 Bacteroidales bacterium UBA3389 | reverse complement strand
AGTTTGAAACCGGAAAATTTGCAAGAGTTTACCGAATTGTTTGAAAAGAAAGTTGAACAAGCCATAACTGAGGTGCAAACTCAACCCGAAATAGAAATAGATTTGGAAATCAATCTCCGTTCCATAACACAGAGGTTGTTCAGAATATTGAAACAATTTGCTCCTTTTGGACCTGATAACAGTGTTCCTGTGTTCTGTTCAAGAAGAATGATTGGTACGGAAGATGTAAGGGTGGTTGGTTCTAATCACTTGAAGTTGTCGGTTGTTTCGAGGGAGATTCCTTCTTTTCCTTATAAGTGCATAGGATTCGGAATGGGGGAATATTATGATGAAATAAACATGGGTTCGGTCTTTGATATATGTTATCAAATAGATGAAAACACTTATAACGGTCAATCTTATTTGCAATTAAATCTTAAGGATATACATTTTTAACTTATTAAGTAATCGTAAAAAACTAAAGAGATACTATGGCAATAGAGGATAAAAAGATAATATTTTCGATGGTGGGCGTTGGTAAGCTTATACCACCTTCAAGGCAGATACTAAAGGATATATACCTTTCTTTCTATTATGGAGCAAAGATTGGTATAATCGGATTGAATGGCTCTGGAAAATCATCACTGCTAAAGATAATTGCAGGTGTTGATAAGTCTCATCAAGGTGAAGTACACTTTTCTCCGGGATATTCAATCGGATATTTGGAACAAGAACCTCAATTGGATGAAAACAAAACGGTCAAAGAAGTGGTGATGGAGGGCGTTAAAGAAGTTGCAGATTTGATTGCGGAATACGAAAAGGTCAATATGCAATTTTGTGAGCCTATGGATGATGAGCAAATGGCGGCTTTGATTGAGCGTCA
>DEPP01000054.1:678-1928 GCA_002358835.1 Bacteroidales bacterium UBA3389 | reverse complement strand
ATGGCGGCTTTGATTGAGCGTCAAGGCGAATTGACCGAATTGATGGAGCAACACGATGCATGGAATCTTGACAATAAGTTGGAAAGAGCGATGGATGCATTGAATTGTCCTGATGATGATGCTTTGGTTAAGAATCTTTCAGGAGGAGAAAGAAGAAGAGTCGCATTGTGTCGCATATTGCTACAAGAGCCAGATATATTGCTTTTGGACGAACCAACAAACCACCTTGACGCAGAAAGTATCGATTGGTTGGAGCAACATTTGCAACAATACAAAGGAACGGTTATTGCGGTAACTCACGACAGGTATTTTCTTGATCACGTTGCTGGTTGGATTTTGGAATTGGATAGAGGAGAGGGAATACCATGGGAAGGAAACTATTCTTCTTGGCTTGATCAGAAAACTCAACGTCTTGCAATGGAAGAAAAGCAGGAGAGCAAGCGTAAGAAGACTTTGCAACGTGAGTTGGAGTGGGTGAAAATGACACCTAAGGCAAGACAGGCTAAAGGTAAAGCACGTTTGTCTTCTTACGAAAAGATGATGAACGAAGATGTGAAAGAAAAGGAAGAAAAATTAGAGATATTCATACCGAACGGACCAAGGCTTGGAGAAAGAGTGATAGATGTGAAGGATATTTCGAAAGCATATGGCGACAAATTGTTGTTTGAAAATCTTTCGTTCTCGCTTCCGCCTGCGGGAATTGTTGGCGTGATAGGACCTAACGGAGCCGGAAAGACTACATTGTTCAGAATGATAATGGGATTGGAAAAGCCGGATAGCGGTAGTTTTGAAGTAGGACCAACGGTCAAGCTTGGATATATAGACCAACAACATCAAGACATCGATCCTCAAAAAAGCGTTTGGGAAACCATATCCGCAGGTAATGAACAAATACAATTGGGAGGAAGATTGGTTAATTCGAGAGCCTATGTTTCGAGGTTCAACTTTTCGGGTACAGATCAAAGCAAAAAGACTGAAGTTTTGTCGGGAGGAGAGAGAAATCGTATGCACTTGGCAATGACTTTGAAGAGTGAGGCCAATGTTCTGTTGCTTGATGAGCCTACAAACGATATTGATGTCAATACGTTGAGAGCCCTGGAAGAGGGATTGGAGAATTTTGCAGGCTGTGCCGTAATTATATCTCACGACAGATGGTTTTTGGATAGAGTAGCTACGCATATATTGGCTTTTGAAGGAGATTCGCAAGTTTATTTCTTCGAAGGCTCTTACTCTGAATACGAAGAAAATAA
>DEPP01000054.1:0-552 GCA_002358835.1 Bacteroidales bacterium UBA3389 | reverse complement strand
CGTAATATGGAAGAAAAAAGAGAAATAGTAATTTGTTTGGGTAGCTCTTGTTTTGCAAGAGGAAATAACAAAAATTTGGAATTCATTCAAGAGTATTTGAAGGTTAATAACTTGAAAGCAAGAATAACTTTCAAAGGACAGTTGTGTTCTCAACAATGTAGCAAAGGTCCTGTTGTTATCATCGATGGAGAAATGTACACAGATGTAAACAAGACCAAGCTGATGGAGATTTTGAATACCAAGTTCGGATTATAATATTTTGCAGCCATGAAAAACTTGCCACCGGTATATACAGAGGAAAACGATTGTCAGGATTGTTATAAATGTATCAAAGCGTGCCCTGTTAAAGCCATTAAAATAGAATCCGGTTCGGCTTCTATCATACCCGAATTGTGTATCTATTGTGGCTCATGTACGTTGATTTGTCCTGCTAATGCAAAGAAAGTAAGAAATGATTTGGATGAGTTGAAACAGTCTTTGATGCGAAAGGAAAAGATAATTGTTTCGCTTGCTCCGAGTTATTTGAGTGAGTATGCCGATGAAAAAATGGGC
>DEPP01000126.1 GCA_002358835.1 Bacteroidales bacterium UBA3389 | reverse complement strand
TTTTTTTTGTTGTTATATAGTTATTAACTTCTATTCCAATCAATTAATTTCTATTTATTAAGTTTTCAAATATCCCTTTTCAAAAAATCAATCAATGATAGTTAAAATGTTTACAACACATGTTTTATTATTGATATTAAATATGAGAATTGGGGTTATTAGTAGTATGAATACCACTAATAATACAACTATGGGATTAACAATGCAATTATAGATAGGAGATTGTATTCCAAAAAAAGTGTGTAAAGTTTAGGATTTTATTGGATTTGTAGCGCAAAAAAAAAACTACGAATTTTACACAAGCACAAGGATACGAAATTTCTGAGAGTATCATCAAAATGACATCGAAACGAAATCAAGAAATAATTTATTGAAATCAAGAAAGAATTTTCTGAATCTTGAAAGAAAAAAATATTTCTTTGTTTTGTTGAAAAGGGAACTTGGATAGGTTGATTTGTTGTTGTAAATAGTTGTATAATTACAAAAAATAAATTCTCCCGATGGCTGTTTCACAACGGTCGTTCGGGAGAATCAACACTTCTAATAATATGGAAAATATTGCAAATCGCTTATTGCAGAGCGATTACTTTTTTAGGATTGATTGAGGTCTCAAAACGATATTTCAATACCCCATTATGGTCAAACACAAAGCACTCTCCGTTTGATACATAGTCTTTTGAGTCGGTTATATATATGTATTCGCTGTCCGAACCTATATAATAAGGAGATGTTGGTAGGTTTGCAGCGTTGCTTTCGATAAGAGTTTGCGGGCTTGCTTGAAGGTTATTGATAGGAACCGTCTTATAATAGTTGTTCATCTGCGAATCGCTTTCGATATACAACACTTTATCACCTATAATCGTGAAAGCATTTGCAACGATATTTGCTCTCTGTTCTATTTGAAGGCTTGAGGCATCGATGCAAACAATTTCCGAATCTTTGTACGAATAAGTTACATAATCGTATTCACCTCTTGATTGAGCTATTATTTTGTTTTCGTAAACCGCAATCTGTCCCGGATTAGGCAGTCCTTCGATTTTGCATATCAAACTAAGGTCATCTGGATTCATAACAGAGATGCTGTTGTCAAAATTAGGGAAATCCAATCCGCCTGTGTTAGAAACAAAAAGTTTTCCGTTGCATACGGCAATTGCTTCTGGGTTCCTACCTTGAGTGAGTGCTGTTTTCTCAATCTGATATGTCGATGCGTTTATCTTATACACATATCCGTCGAAACAACTTACAAATACACTGCCGTTGTGGTAGGCAATACATCTCGGTTGTGGGTTTTCGCCTTGATTGATTGGTATCATAGCAAGTTTTTTGCATGTTTTCTTGTCTGCAACCATAACGCAGTTTGAACCGTTTACGACAATGAACAATTTGTTTCCGACTTCAATCATATCATTGGCTGTTTCACCCAATCCAGCTCCGTTTTCGAGCATAAATAAATCAAAATGGGTTTGTTCGGTCTCTATCGAGTAGAAATCCAATGCGGAGTTGTTTTGTCCCCACAGACCTTCTGTCATAACATAAAAGCCTTCGCCAAGTTCTTTTGAACTTTCTCCCTCATTACCACCTGGTTCTGTCGGCTCACAAGCTGTAAACAAGGTTCCAATAGATAGTAAGCCTGCAATGAATCCAAAGATTCTCATTCTGTTTTTAATCATAAAATAATGTTTTTAATTAATTGTAATTATTGTTTAATTGAATTTGTATTTCAAATTGACAATCCATTGTCTTCCTTGCATAGGATAGGAGCGTATAACTTCGTATTGTTCGTTTGTAAAGTTGTTACAGCTCAATTTTAGAGTGATTTGTTTGAATGAATAGGAGAGTGAAAGACTTTGGTCGCAGTATGGTGCGAGTTGATAGCGATCATCGTTTTGTTTTCCCCAATAGCGTTTGCCCACAGCGGTCAATGTGTAAGACAGACTGATGTTACCATAATCTACACCAAGCATTCCATTTGCACTGTTGCGAGCTGTATATTGTATTTGTTGCTTATAGTATTTACTATCCTTGTCGTTGTCGATTGCGTATGTGTAATTATAAACAAGATTCGCCCAAAGAGCAAGGTTGTTTTCACCGATGATTCTTTCGTGTCGCCAATCGGCTTTCAACTCTAAGCCATCGATTCTGACCTTTCCATAATTGACCATGCTCCAAATGAAATAATTGTTTCTTGGAACAGAGACTATCTTGTCAATTACCGCATTGTGATACAAGTCGATTGAGATATTGAAACGATGATAGTTTATTTTCTCATTATCATATTTGAACAAAAGATGCAGATTGTATTGTTTTGCTTTTTCTGGACGAAGATTTACTTCTCCGACTGCATTATAATACAAATCGTTAAAGGTAGGTAGACGGAATATGTCTTTGAAGAAAAATGCCGCATCAAAGTAACGAGTGCTTATTCCTATGCTCGCAAACGGACTGAAATGGTTTTGAGGAGCGAATGCTTTGTGCAGTGTTGCATAATCCTTGGTTGCAGTGTGCAGAATGTTGAAATCAAAAATGAATATGCCTGTTTTATATGCCGCAATCAAAGCTGTCAGAGATGAAAACCGCAAAGGGTCGAAGTTGTAGTTGTTTTTGGCCTCGAGAGATGAGAGAGCAAGGTCGTTAGTTAAAGTAAGACTCAGATGTTCCGCATTATGCCAAGAAAGAATGTTGTTCCAATACGCCTCGTTCTGCTTATAGCGGTCGTCTTGAAAGCCTTGTGCATTATTATATAAAGGATCGATATAGCGAGTGTGAGAATTACTCAATTTGATGTGCGATTTATAGTCAAAATTCTCGTTTATGATCAAATGATATACGCTTTGGATAAAAGCATCTTTGTTCCATAATCTTTGTTTTGAAGCGAGATAATACAGAGTTGTTGGTCCGGGCAGTCCGCGATTGGAATTATAGAAATATGCCTTTGTTTTGAGATTGCTTTTCTCGTTTATGTTATAGAATAAGTTTGCTTCCAATCGAGCGGAAAAGAAATCGTTGTTTTCTCTTCTTTCATTCGAAGTGCTGTCTGTTGAAGATGTTCCATAGCAAAGCAGATATGGATAATTGCCTTTGCTTGAAAGTATATCTGCAAACAGACTTGCCGATAGTTTATTGTTGAATTTATGATTCAGATTTAAGTTTGGATTAAACAGATTGAACGATCCATATGCTATATTTGCAACTCCGTTAGTTCGTATCGAATCTTTGAAGAAAGGTTTTGTGCTTTCGATATTCAGAGTGTTGGCAGAGGCAAGACTTTTTGCTGTTTGCAATCTTAAAATTGGGTTTCCGTTGCTCAGAGAAAGTGTTTCGATGTTGTCGGTTGAGAATTTGGATAAGTCTATTTGTCCGTTTTGTGCATTTGTTATGCTGATTCCGTCGTATGATACATTGGTGTGCATCGCTCCAAGCCCTCTTACGGAAACTGTTTTCAAGCCTCCAACCCCTCCATAGTCTTTTACCGTTACCCCGGAAAGGAATCTGACTGCATCACCAACGGAACGAAAACCGCTTTTGTCGATTTGTTCGTTTTTAATCGCATCTCCGCTTGTTTGACGTTGCTTTTCTTCCAATGAAGAGGCAATAACGTCAATCCGTTCGAGCATCACAGATTTTATACTGTCTTGTCCGAAACCTACTATAAAGCACAATAAAAATAAGCCTAAAAAAAATGTTCTCTTTATCTTCATCTTTTTTTACCCTTTCCTCGAGAGTTAAAATCAATATCACACATGGCAGGTCTTCTGACTTGTTTCTCTGCATGACGCCTTCCCATTTTCTTTTTACCAAGAAAACAGTGGCTCGGTTGTCTTGCAGCTCTGATGAAACTCACAGCAGCGGGACTGTTCGGGATTCTCACCCGATTCCCTTTTAATCGTTGAAGGAAGATGCTCCTTCGTCGAACCATTGCGGTTGCAAAGGTAAACGTTTTTTTTTATCTACAATAGTTTTTTCTGTTTTTTTTTGCCGTTTGAGAAAAATGTTATAAGTTTGCAAGCGGAAAACGTATGTGAAAAACAAATAAATAAAAGGTAAGAAATAGATCTTGAAAAGAAAAAAATAGATCTTGAAATAAAAAAAATCTTTTCAAATTCTGGCGGAACGAAACGCAGGAAGGTTATTCTAACAAATAAATGATGAATATGGACAACTTAACACCTATCGAAGAACTTGCAGTGCAAGCAGATATGGAACAACAACAAGAGACTTTGAATCAACAAAGTTCAAATGAAGTGGCTGATATATTATCTGCCGAAACAGAAGACATTCAAGCAAACGAAAGTATCGAAGAATTGACTCAGAAATACGAGGCAATGACAAGAGAAGAAATCGTTGCAGTATTAAAAGAATTGTGTGCAGGAAATAACTTTGATGCATTGAAATCAAAGAGCAATATCCTCAGAACAGTTTTCAACGAAAAGACAAGCGTTATAAAGCGAGAGGCTTTGGAGAAATTTATTGCCGAAGGCGGAGTTGAAGAAGACTTTAAGAGGGAACAAGATGATGTTGAGAAGGAGTTTCACGCCCTTTATGCCGATTATAGAGAAAAACGCCAAAAACATATAGAGCAACAAGAAAAAGAAAAGCAAGATAACCTTGTAAAGAAACAAGACGTCTTGGTTCGATTGAGAGAGTTGTTGCAAAGCGAAGGCTCCTTGAAAGAAATATACGATAGTTTCAATGAAATTCAAGAGCAATGGAAAGCCATAGGAGCTGTTCCTCGCACAGAGATAAACGGATTGTGGGAAAGTTACAGATTTTTGATTGAACAATTTTTCGATAAAGTTAAAATAAGTAAGGAATTGAGGGATATGGGGTTGAAAAAGAACTTAGACGAAAAATTGGCTCTTTGTGAGAGAGTTGAAAGTCTTATGTTGGAAACCTCAATCAATGAATCGTTCAAACAATTACAAGAATGCCATCAGTTGTGGAAAGAGATCGGTCCTGTACCTTCTGATAAGAATGATGAGATATGGGAAAGATTCAAAAACGCTTCTGATTCCGTAAACAAGAGAAGACAAGAATTTTACGAAAAAGCTAAGGAAGAACAAAACAATAACTTGCTTGCGAAAGTTGCATTGTGTGAAAAATTGGAGGAATTGTTGAAGACAGAACCTGCAACTATTAAACAATGGAACGAACAAACTGAAAGCGTCAATGAGTTGTTCAAGTTATGGAAGACTATAGGCGTGGTTCCAAAGAGCGACAATGAGAGTGTTTGGGAGAGATTCAAAAAGCCAATCGATTTGTTCTTTGAAAGAAAAAAAGAAGCTTTCGCAAAGTTAAAATCTGAACAAGATACGAACTACAATAAGAAGATGGAAATCTGTGCAAAGGCAGAAGCGATTGCAGAGCGTGAAGATTGGAAGGTGGCAACTGCAGAATTGATTGCTTTACAAAACGAATGGAAGACCATAGGTTATGTTCCACGCAAACAATCCGAAAAACTTTGGACAAGATTCAGAGCAGCATGTGATAAATTCTTCGAGAGAAAAGCCGAAAACTATAAGCAACAAAAAGAATCCGAAGCAGAAAACATCGCTAAAAAAGAAGCTTTGATTCGAGGTGTTAAGGAATTTGTCTTTACTGAAGATAAACAAAAGAATTTGGAGACAATAAAAGATTTCCAACGCCAATGGGCAGAAATAGGCTATGTCTCACAAAACGAAAGAGAACGTTTGTGGAAAGAATTTCGCCAAGCTATAGATGCTCACTTCGATAAGTTGCAATCAAACAACATGGAGTTGAATCTTAATGCGTTCAAAGCTCAGATAGATGCAGGTGCAACCGAAGGAAAGAAAGGAAACTTTGCTCGAGAAAAGAAAAATCTTCAAGATCAGTTGCAAAAATTGAAATCGGATTTGTTAGTATGGGAAAACAATCTTGGTTTCTTGGCTCAAAGCAAACAAGCGGAATTGTTAAAGGCTGAATTCGATAAGAAAATGGAGAAAACAAAATCGGAAATAGCCCTTATACAAGCCAAATTGAATATTCTGAACAAGGAAGAAAAAGTATCGGAATCACAAAAAGAAGAAAAATAATTGGTATATAGGTGTGCAGTAAAAGAATATTTTGTATCTTTGCACCCTCAAAAAGAGAGGTTATAGTAAATTAATGTTTAACAATCCGTTTAGTAAAAATGGGCTGAACGGCTAAAAAGATTAAAGAATGAAAAAAGGTATTCATCCTGAAAATTACAGACTTTGCGTGTTCAAGGATATGTCTAACGAAGAGTATTTCATAACAAGAAGTTGTGCAAATACAAAAGACGAAATCGAAATCGATGGAGTAACTTATCCTTTGATAAAAATGGAAATCTCAAATACTTCACACCCTTTCTTCACAGGAAAAGTGAAACTTGTGGATACAGCAGGACGTGTTGATAAGTTCTTGAGTAAATATAAGAATCGCAAAACAAACTTGAAATAAAGTTGATTGACAATAAGCGAATAAAAAAACAAAAGCGTTCTGACAATAAAACAGAACGCTTTTTTGTTTGTTATTTGATAATAATGTAGTACCTTTGTAGCTTGTAATAAGGTTACGAAAATAATAAACACCGATAAAATTATGAATTACATTCTTTTTGATGATGGAGCTCGTGAATCGTTAAAGCCGTTGACGTACATAAGACCTGTATGTGATATTCGTATAGGTATATTGACGATAAGAGAGAAATGGGAGAAGTATTTGGGAGAGAAAACTTCTACAATGACAGAGGATTATCTGACTGTCAAATATCCAGCCGAACTTTCAGATGCAAGCTTGTTGATAAACGGTTCGATTTGTCCTACACCGACATTGGTGGAACGCATAAAAACGCTTAAGACCGGGCAAACGCTTGTTTGTGGTGAGAATGTGGTTGCAATGTTTAAGACAAAAGAGGAGTTTCTTTCAGAAGAAGATAATTCGGAAGAAATAAAAATCGAAGAGGATTTTATAAAGGTAGTTAATCCTTGGGATATATTTGTATATAATGACAGAGCAATAAGAGAAGACTTTGAGTTGATTACAAAAGGACGCAAAAGTGCCGAGTTGAGTTCAACAAACAGAGTAATATGTCCTGAAAACGTTTTTGTAGAAGAAGGTGCGGTTGTCGAATATGCAACATTGAATGCTAAGGAAGGCCCTATCTATATTGGCAAAGATGCAGAGATTATGGAGAATAGCGTTGTCAGAGGTCCGTTTGCAATGTGTGAACATTCTGTATTGAAATTGGGAGCCAAGATTTATGGAGCTACAACGTTAGGACCTTATGTTAAGGTTGGTGGAGAACTTGCTAATGTGGTAATCTTTGGATATAGTAACAAGGCTCACGATGGCTTTATAGGTAATTCAGTAATTGGTGAATGGTGTAACATAGGTGCTGATACTAATGCTTCGAATCTGAAAAATACTTATGAGGAAGTCAGATTGTGGAGCATAGAAAAGAATACATTTGTGCCGACCGGTCAAACTTTCTGTGGAACAATAATGGGCGATCACTCGAAATGTGGTATCAATACTATGTTTAATACAGGCACTGTGATAGGTGTGAGTTCCAATATCTTTGGTCATGGCTACCAAAGAAACTATATTCCGTCTTTTGCTTGGGGAGGTACAACTGGATTGAGAAGTTATGACCCTGAAAAAGCAATCGAAGTTGCCGAAAAGATGGCTGAGAGAAGAGGAGTGCAGATGACGGATGTTGATAAGAGAATTTTGTTACACGTTTACAGAACTACGCTAAAGAATAAGAAACTAAGATAAACAGAAATGTTAAATAAAGATTTGATTGATTTGACACAACTGATGGGAGAAGGAGAAGCCGAAATCATACCTTTATTGACAGAGGAGAATACAAAGGATCTGACGGTTACGGATATGCCTGAAGAGATGGCAATATTGCCTTTGAGAGGTAATGTATTTTTTCCGGGAGTTGTTTTGCCGATAACCGCAGGCAGGGTAAAATCTGTAGAGCTTATAAAAGCGGCTTACAGAAATAAAGATATTATCGGAGTTGTTGCACAAAAGACAGCAAACATTGATGACCCCAAAGAAGAAGATCTTTACACAATAGGCACGATGGCAAGAGTGCTTAAAACACTCAATATGCCAGATGGAACAACTATGGTAATATTGCAAGGACTTGATCGCTTCAAACTCGAAAGTCTTACAAGCACTGAACCATATTGGATGGGTAAAGTATCAGCTGCACCCGATAAAGCAAAAGATATGCCTTCGGATTCATTTATTATATCTGAGGCTTTGAGAGATTCTTACTTGAAACTCTTGAAGATGATGCCGAACATACCGAGTGATCCGAGTTTTGCAATCCGCAATATAGAGAATCCTTATTTTCTTTTGAATTATATAGCGGCTCATTTGGAGGTTGAAGTATCCGAAAAGCAAGAGCTTTTGGAGTTAAACGATTTTGTGCAGAGAGCAAACGGCGTTTTGGAATACTTAAGCAAAGAAACAAATCTGCAAGAGTTGAAGATAAAAATTCAAAAGAAAGTTTCACGAGACATAGATAAGCAACAGCGCGACTTTCTTTTGACTCAACAATTGAAAACCATTCAAGAAGAACTTGGAGGCAGTCCTGCTGAACAAGAAATCGAGAACTTGAGAAAGAGAGCCTCCGAAAAGAATTGGGGAGAAAAAGTTTCAGAGATATTCGAAAAAGAAATCGGACGCTTGTCATCAATGCACAGCAGTTCGCCTGACTATTCGGTTCAATTGAATTATTTGAATTTTTTGCTCGATCTGCCATGGAATGAATTTACGGTTGATAATTTCGATTTGGAGCGAGCACAAGAGATATTGGATGAAGATCATTACGGATTGGAAAAAATAAAGCAAAGAATATTGGAGTATCTTGCTGTATTGAAACTAAAAGGCAATATGAAATCTCCTGTATTGTGCTTGGTTGGACCTCCGGGTGTGGGCAAGACATCTTTGGGTAAAAGTATTGCAAGGGCAACCGGAAGAAAGTATGTGAGAGTTGCTTTGGGTGGATTAAACGATGAAAGCGAAATAAGAGGGCATCGTCGTACTTATATAGGAGCTATGCCGGGTAGAATATTGAAATCAATATCCAAATGCGGAAGCTCCAATCCTGTTTTCGTGCTTGACGAAATAGATAAGGTTGGAGGAATGAGTGCACACGGGGATCCCGCATCGGCAATGCTTGAAGTGCTCGATCCTGAGCAAAATACATCATTCCACGATAACTATCTTGATATTGATTACGACCTTTCGAACGTTATGTTCATTGCAACAGCCAACAGTCTTTCGAATGTGCATCCTGCATTGATTGATAGAATGGAGATAATTAACGTATCCGGTTATATCGAACAAGAAAAGCTGAAAATAGCAACACAACACCTTATGCCAAAACAGCTTAAAGAACATGGTCTGTTAAAAAAAGACATTGGTCTATCCGATAAATTGTTAAGCCAATTGATAAACCAATACACTGCAGAGTCGGGAGTAAGACAGTTGGATAAGACAATAGCAAAATTGGTACGTCATCGTGCGGTTCAAATCGTAAAAGGTGAAGAGCATAAGAAAGCAATAAAAGCTACGGATTTGAAAGAAATCTTGGGATTGCCTACAAGACATCACGATAGTCAGTTAAAGAAAAATCATATCGGAGTTGTGTGCGGATTGGCTTGGACACAAGTAGGAGGAGAGATACTTTTCGTCGAAGCAGCCGCAGCAAAGGGTAAAGGAAATCTGAATCTGACCGGTAATTTGGGTGATGTGATGAAAGAGAGTGCTACTTTGGCATACGAATACATCAAATCAAATGCCGAAATCTTAGGAATAGATATAGAGGAATTGGAGAAGAAGAATTTATATGTCCATGTTCCCGAAGGGGCAACGCCAAAAGACGGTCCGAGTGCAGGAGTCACCATGTTTACCGCAATGTTAAGTACACTGACTCAAAAGAAGGTACGTTCAGATGTGGCGATGACGGGTGAAATAACTTTGAGAGGAAGTGTTCTTCCTGTAGGAGGAATAAAGGAAAAGATATTGGCGGCAAAACGAGCAACCATTTCCGAAATCATCTTATCAGAATCCAATAGACGAGATATAGAGGATATTCAAAGCGAATACTTAGAGGGCTTGACCTTCCATTATGTCGAGAATATGAGTGAAATACCGCCTTTAGCTTTTGAAAAATAGGAATTACAAAAATAAAGAGTTCAACCACTCTTGTAAGAATCAGAGAGGCTCTCTGTTTATTTGATTAAAATAAAACAAAATGAGCGTTCAGTTTTTTTTGTAAATCTGAACGCTCATTCTTTTTTTGTTTCTACTAATAGGTCTAAAAACTATCGTGTTTCTATCTTACGATGAATTTCTTTGTAAGACTGCCTTTGTCGGTTTTGATTATAATGAAATATGTTCCCGATTTGTAGCTTGCAATATCAAGAGTCAGCTCTCTTGTGTTAAGTTCCCAACGCTCAATCACACGATTCATCGCATCGATAACCTCAATTTCCGTTATGTTGTAGTCAGAGCG
>DEPP01000016.1 GCA_002358835.1 Bacteroidales bacterium UBA3389 | reverse complement strand
AGACTTTTTTCGCAAGTTTTTTGTGCTTTAAGAAATTTGTTTTACCTTTGTAAGCAGAAAAATTAGTGACGAAAAATTATGCCTATGGTAAAAGAAAAAGAAAGATAATTTAGACTGAGTAAATTTTAATACGACATAAAAAGCGTTTTTGCTTATACTTAGCTGTTTGGAACCTGGAAAATTTCAAATAATCCGTTAAGAGTAAAGCAGTAAACGCTCACGAGTAATATCGTGGGCTTTACTTATTCGACGGATTAGGTAGTTCCAGGACCTCAAACAGCGAAAAGAAAAAAGTCCCACGTTTTTTTATGCCTTGAAGTCAAAGGAAGTATAATATTAAATTTACTATATGAAATTAATATCATTAAATGTATTTTAGTCATTGTACTAATCTCTTATTTTGAAATTAAATAAAAAAATGCAATTAATGTAAAATTTTATAAAACACTTTAAATCAGAATAATATAACAAATAAAGAACTTTTTGAGTCTTGGTTTTTAACGTTTTTAGGCCTTGAAAAAATTTCTCATTCGTATTATATATATATAAACAATTAATTCATGTGTTTTGAAAAGCGAAAAAAATAACATAAAATTTTTATAGTATGAGTGAATTTAGAAAAGAACTTACGAAATCTTTGGAATGGTGTTCTAAAGGTGTAAAATCCGTATCGTGGAGTCCCGATGGAGAGCGTATTATTGGTGCCTCGTGGGACAAAACTATTAGAATATGGGACGCAAAAAGCGGAAAGTGTCTTCAAGCCTTGGAAGGACATTTAGAAAGGGTTAATTCTGCATCGTGGAATCCCGATGGAAGTAAAGTTGTCAGTGGATCTGCCGACAAAACTATTAAGATATGGGACGCAAACAGCGGAAAGTGTCTTCAAACCTTGGAAGGGCATTCCGATTACATCTATTCAGTAGCGTGGAGTCCTGATGGAAAACGCTTAGTCAGCGGTTCTGAAGATAAAAGCATTAAGATATGGGACGCAAATAGCGGAGAGTGTCTCAAAACCTTGGAACTGCATTCTGGAGAAGTTGTATTTGTAGCATGGAGTCCCGACGGAAAATACGTTCTCAGCGGTGCGTGGGACAAAACCCTCAAGATATGGGACGCAAACACCTATCAAGAGGTTCATTCCTTGAAAGGACATCCTTATTGGGTTGATTCAATGGCGTGGAGTCCCGATGGGCAATATGTAGTTTGCGGTTTAGATGATAAAAGCATAGGTATATGGAATGCAAACAGTGGAAAGATTTTTCAAATTTTGGTCGGACATTCTTATTGGCTTATGTCAGTAGCGTGGAGCCCTGATGGAAAGTATATTGCCAGCGGTTCGTATGATGGAGATATTAAGATATGGGACGCAAACAGTGGGAAGTGTCTTCTAAGTCTGAAAGCACACCAACATCGTGTAATTTCGCTATCGTGGAGTCCCGATGGAAAACACATTGTCAGCAATGCGTTTCATGGAAGTATAAAGATTTGGGAGGTGAAGTAAGAAAAGAATTTCTTAAATCTTGAAAAGAGTTTATTAAAACGCCATTTTATTTTTATGAAACCAAAACTTGTTGTTTTATTAAAAGAAATGTATTTTGAATATTTATCGTAGTAATATATACCGTTAACTTAAAGTAGAATAAATGTTAAAGATAGGAATAGTAGGAACAAGAAAGCCTAAAATAACCTTTGAAGAGTTTTCTAAAATAATTGATGATTATAAACCAACCCACATAGTTTCAGGCGGTGCTAAAGGAATTGATACCTTTGCTGAGAATTATGCTAAATTAAACAATATACCTTTTATAACATTCCCTCCTGAGTATAACAAATATGGTAGAATAGCAACTTTTATTAGAAATCAACAAATTGTAGATGCTTCAGATATGATTATAGCATTTTCTTCAAAAGAATCTAAAGGTACTATTGATACAATTAGAAGAACAAAACGTAGTAATAAATCATTAAAAGTACACCTAATTTAATATTAAGATATGGAAAAGATTAAAACAAACAGCGAAATTAATTGTGAGATTGTAGAATCAATCTTAAGTAATCTTAAAGAATTAATTGAAACGGATATTAAGTTTAGACATTCATTAATATCTGCTTACAACCACGCATTCGGTCCTGACAAAAAGGCTCAGTTACTAATAAAATTTGAATTTCCTCCCACTTATTGGAAAAAGTTAACCCCAAATCAGGAAAATTATATCTTTTCTGAAGTTAAATCTATCATTAAAAAGTATATCAAACCTGGTCATAAATTTAGTTATATTGGAACAATTAAAAACAAAATTGTTTTTGAGATGCGAACTCCAGCATTAGACTATCACGATTTTTATGAACTTTGTTCTATTGAATATTTAGGTTATATAAGCAGATTTAGATATGAATTTGAAAAAATTAAAAGACGATTTATTCGTAAATCCATTGAATAACAAAAATTAAACTTTAATTAATTAAAAATTTTAGAGATATGAAAATTTCAAACAAAAACAATCGGTTAATTACAAATCTTGAATCTTGGAAAACAGCTTTTATAGAAGTTGATAAAAAGAGTAAAGAAGATAATGGAAAGAGTAATTGGGAAGAAGGTAGAAGTGCATGTACTTTAGCGAAGTATTTCACAACGCCAAACATCGAAGAATCTGATGGAATCAAAAAGATTAAAGAATATCTTGAGGCATTAGGATTCTCTAATCCAAAATTTGAATACGCAGAAATAGAGCATCCGAGTCCTTTTGATGAATATAGCAGTCCTCGTATGCAAGATTTAGTCATTTGGGGAGAAAGTAAAAAGGGACGTATCTTAGCATGTATTGAAGCAAAGGTTGATGAGGAGTTCGGCGATGTTTTGAATCAAGCATACAAAGATGCAAAACAGGAATTCGATAAAAATCCAAATAGCAAGAGCAAGAGGAAAGCAAGAATTGAGGAACTTTGTAAAAAATACTTGAATGTAAGTGCTGAGAGTATTAATTCTGAAGATGAAAATGATATACGTTATCAATTACTTCATTATTTGGCAGGTTCTATTTGTGAAGCAAAAGAATATTGTAATGTAGTCTTTATGCCGATTATGGTCTTCAAGACAGATGAGTATAACAAAAAGAAAGGGGATAGGAATCGCGAGGATTACGACCGATTTATCAAGGCTTTAAAGTTTGAAATGTGCAATGAAGAAAAAGAAATATACAAAAGAACTTTCGAAGGTATTGATGTTTATATTAGTTATATTGAAATAGATTTTCAAAACTAAAGAATAAGTTTTTTAAGTCTTGAAAAGAATTTATCAAAACGACGTTTCAGCGAATTGAAACGTCGTTTTGTTTTTGCGAAACGAAGACCTGTCGAGCCGGGGTTTGCTTTGCAGGTTTGCAGATTTGGTTTGCTTGTTTGTGGCTTTGATAAGATTTTTCTATCTTTGCTTTTCGAAAGTTGAAACAAAGACAATGGAAATCATGAATAGGAATTTAAGAACTTTTGTTTTGGTTGCAGTGCTTGCAATCTTTGGAATGAATCAATCAAAAGCACAAGCGGATTTTTCAATTCACTTCGGAATGGCTTCGCCTCTCGGTTCGTTTGCCGATTATCAAGGTCAAGAAGGTTCGATAGCTTGGTTGGATAACACAAATCGTGCAGGTGCAGGTTTGGGATTTGATGCGGGAATGAAATTTCGTTATAATCTTCCTGCGGTAAAAGGTTTGGGAATCATTGCAACGGCAGATTTGTTTTACAATGCTGCGAACAGCGATGTCAAAGCTTGGGCAAATGATTTTGAGGAGGAAGAGTTGGTTTATTCAAATGTAGATGTATTCACTTTAACCTTACCTAAGTATATAAATATCCCTGTTATGATGGGAATGAACTACGAATACGGACTTGCAAAAGGAATAAAGCTTTGGGGAGAATTTGGTTTGGGAGTCGATTTCGGGCTGATTACGGATTTCAGACTTTACGGTTCGGGAGAAGATTACTTTGGTTGCGAAGACGAAAACGGGCATCAATACTATGTCAATGGGGAAGAGACAATAGTTTGTAACTATGAGACAACCGCAAGTCTTGCTTATCAATTCGGAATAGGCGTAATGGTTGCCGATAGGTTAAGCATAGGATTGCATTATTACGCATTAGGTTCTCGGAAAGTAAAGTGTGAAGCAAGTTTTGAGGAGATTTACGAGAACGAAGACGACTATTTCGAAAAGGTAAACCTTACTTTCGGAAGCATAAACCCTGCAATGTTTACCGTCAGATTGGGTTATCACTTTTAGAAAGCAATGAAAAACGTTTCCGCCTTTGCATCTTTTTTGCGGAAGTTTTGTTTGGCATAACTGATTATTGATTAACTTTGCAGGCATGAAAATAAGACTAACGAAAGAATTTTGTTTCGAGGCGTCGCATGCTTTGAATAATTATGACGGTCTTTGTAAGAATATACACGGACATTCTTACAAGTTGTTTGTTACTGTTTTGGGAGAGCCGAATGCAGATGTGGATAATCCGAAGTTTGGCATGGTTATGGATTTCGGTGATTTGAAAAGGATTGTTCAAAGACATATAATAGATATATATGATCATGCGTTGGTCTTAAACAAGGATAATGCTTTTGTTGCTTATGCCGAGAAAATGGATACGAAGCTTGTGCTGACGGATTATCAACCTACTTGTGAGAATATGCTGGTTGATTTTGCCAAGATAATAGGTGCGGAGCTTCCTGCGGGCATTTGCTTGAAGCGATTAAGGTTGCACGAAACTGCCACTTCCTATGCAGAATGGTGTGCTGAGGATAATGTTTAACGATTCTTTGTTTGTATGAATTCGGATAAGTTTCAATTTCCGCAAGTTGCCAAATGGGTAATTTCTATCCTCTCTTTGGGACTGATTTTCTTCCTTATATGGTATTTCAGGTTTATTGTGGTTTGCATTCTCTTGGCTTTGATTCTTGCTTTTATGGGTGCACCTGTTCAAGATTTCCTTTCGAAAATAAGATTTAGGAATTTCGGACTTGGAAAAACTATGACGACAACTTTAACCTTATTGTTGTTTGTCGGAATCTTTGCTTTGTTGGTTTATTTCGTCGTTCCGATGCTTGTGTCACAAGCAATGACGTTTGCAAATCTTGATGTGTATAAAATTGCAGACTATTACGCTGAGCCAATTAAAAAGATTGAAATGTTTTTATACGAATATCAGATAATGCCTTCGGATACTAATTTGGAGAAGTTGGTATCTGCTAAGATTATGGGAGCGTTTGATATAATGAAACTTACAAATATGGCTGACAGTATAGTGAATTTTGCAAGCAATTTCTTGATGGGTACTTTCATTGTTTTGTTTCTGACATTCTTTTTCTTGAAAGATAAAGGTTTGGTCGGCAGATTCATAGACTCAATCACGCCTGATACTTATTTAGATGAGGTAAACAAGATAATAAGTTCTTCAAGGGTTTTGATAAGTCGTTATTTTATCGGCATATTTTGTGAAATTATATGTATGATTACTCTTTTGAGTATTGGTTTTTATCTTGTCGGTTTGCCGAATGTACTTTTGATTGCCTGCGTTTGCGGAGTTATGGTGATATTGCCTTATTTGGGAGTGTTGATTGGCGGAGGCATTGGATTGGTTATTTGTTTGACTACATATTTAAGTGTAGATGCTTCTTTGGATATTGTTCCTATAATACTGAAGTTTGTAGCTGTGTTCTCGGCTGTAAAGTTGATAGATGACTTTGTGCTGCAACCGTTGATTTATTCGAAGAGCGTGAAGGCCCATCCTTTGGAAGTGTTCCTTGTAATCTTGATGGCAGGAGAGTTAGGTGGTGTTATAGGAATGATATTGGCTATTCCGGTTTACACATTATTCAGAATAATTGCCAAAGAGTTCTTTATAAAGTGGAAATTCATTAAGAAAATCACTGCAAATCTGGAATAAAAGGTTGAAATTTCTGTTTAGGAAAAAAGGATTCCGCTTTTGTGTGTCTTAAAATTGTGAACAGAGTATGCCGATTCTGCGTTCTAATGTGGAAATTGCATAGATGATATATGGAAATAAAGACTTGTTTTGATGGTACGTTGATGACATAGGTTTTTGTTTTGTTGTAAAGAAAAATGCCTTTGTTTGATTTTTTTTTGTACTTTTGCCGAAATAATTTTGTGTGGAACTAAATTTTTAAGTTATGTCTATAAACAAAAAAACGCACGAACTTAAACAGAAGATGCAGGTTGTGCTCCAAGGAGGTGGAGAAAAAGCTGTTGAAAAGCAAAAAGCAACCGGTAAATTGACGGCTCGAGAAAGAATAGTAGAGCTTTTGGATGAGGGTTCTTTTCATGAATACGATTTGTTTATTCAACACTCAGGAAGAGATTTTGATATGGATAAAAAGATCCTTCCGGGAGATGGTGTTGTTACAGGAACCGGTACAATAAATGGTTATCCTGTTTGTATATATGCACAAGACTTCACCGTTGCAGGAGGTTCGCTCGGATATATGCATGCAAAGAAAATTTGCAAAATCATGGATCATGCAATGAAGTTAAAGACTCCGATTATCGGAATCAACGATTCAGGTGGTGCGAGAATACAAGAGGGTGTTAATGCTTTGTCCGGTTATGGTGAAATCTTCTATCGAAACACTATGGCTTCGGGAGTAATCCCTCAAATCTCGGTTATATTGGGACCTTGTGCAGGAGGAGCAGTTTATTCTCCGGCTTTGACAGACTTTGTCTTTGTTGTGGATAAAATCTCTAAGATGTTCATCACAGGACCTGATGTAATAAAAACCGTACTTGGTGAAGAAATTTCTCAAGAAGACTTAGGAGGAGCAAGGGTTCACGCAGAGATTTCTGGTAATGCCCATTTCTTTGCAGAGAGTGAACAAGAATGTTTCGATCAAATAAAAAGTTTGTTTACCTATATTCCATGGAATAACGACAAAAAGGCAGAATCATTCTCTCCAAAGAAACCTCGTGCAAAGGAATACAAGATCAGTTCTGTCTTCCCTTCAGATCCAGCAACTCCATACGATGTAAGAAATATTATAAGAAGCATTGTGGATAATTCAGACTTCTTAGAAGTGCAGGAATTGTTTGCTCCTAATATCGTGATCGGCTTTGCGAGAATAAACGGAGACACAGTCGGTTTCGTGGCTAACCAACCTATTGCTTTGGCAGGAGTCTTGGATTGTAACTCTTCTGATAAGGCTGCAAGATTCATAAGATTCTGTGATGCGTTTAATATACCTCTTGTAACGTTAGAAGATTTGCCGGGATATCTACCTGGAATTGATCAAGAGCATGCAGGAGTTATCCGTCACGGAGCAAAGGTTCTTTATGCTTATTCAGAAGCAACAGTTCCAAAAATCACGGTTATACTTCGTAAGGCTTACGGAGGCGGATACATAGCCATGTGTTCTAATCACTTGAAAGCCGATTTTGTTTTTGCATGGCCTACAGCAGAAATTGCCGTTATGGGACCTGAAGGAGCTGCAAACATAATCTTCAGAAGTGAAATAATGAAATCCGAAGACCCTGAAAAGACTCGTAAGGAAAAAATCGAAGAATACAAGCAGAAATTCGCAAATCCTTATGTGGCAGCTTCGTATGGTTATGTCGATGCGATTATTCAACCAAATGAAACAAGGGACTATCTTGTTCATGCTTTGGAAGTATGTAAAAATAAGGTACAAGAAAATCCGAGAAAGAAACACGGACTTCCTCCGTTCTAATTTGCTCGGGAGCTGTCTTGAATATGAGAAAGACAGATTTGTAACCGAAAAAATATTAACATAAATAGATTATTTAGACATGGGAGATAATAGCAGTAATTCAAAGACACAATATCGCCAACTTTATGTGAAAGTTGCGCCGGGCGAAATCTACGCATTTATTCCGGGAACTATCGTAAAGGTTTTTGTAAAAGAAGGCGAGAAAGTAAAAAAAGGAGACGTTTTGTGTACATTGCATGCGATGAAAATGGATAATCGTTTGTGTGCTCCAATAGATGGTGAGGTAAAAGCTGTCAATATAGAAGCAGGACAAAACGTAAGCAAAAACGATGTGTTGATTGAAATAGTTTAGATAAACATTTGTTTTGTTTGAAAGCGAAAGGACCGATTGCTTGTTGTAATCGGTCCTTTTCTTTTTTTTGTTTGCAGCGAGGTATGTCTTGATTTTGCTTTATTGAATCTTCGTTTCGTTTTACTGAATCTTTGTTTTGATTTTTTCTTTCTTTGTTTTGGTAAATCGTTTCTTCGTTTCATACAGCTGAAAGGTGGAGTATATAAACTGAAATGCTGTTTTGGTTTTGGAAAACGGCTTTTCGGTGGTACAAATCTGCCTCTCAGTAAATCCTATCTTTGATTCAAAATGATTCTTTTTGCGTTTATCTTTGCGAATATTGACTGCGGTTTGTTGTAACTTTAAGCGAGAAAAATACGTTATTATTAAAGGAAATTCAAAATAAAATCCCTAAAAATAATGTAAACAAAAGAAATTTTGTACCTTTGTACACTATATTTTAGGGCGTGAAGTATTGGAGTGACTCTTAAGCTCTTGAAATTCAGTTTTATAATAATAAGAAGAAAAAGAAATAACAATTAAGGTTATATGCGAAATATGAAACTTAAAGGATTGATATTCCTATTGTTGATGGCAATCAGTGCGACAACTTTCGCACAAAAGAGAAGCCTGACAGAACTTGCAGATGAGGCGTTTGAGTCTAAACAATATGTAACTGCGATTGATTTGTACAAAAAGGCTTATACCAAAGTCAAGGGCAACAGGCAGGAAAAAAATAGGATAATGTTCCAACAGGCAGAGTGTTATCGATTGATGGATGATAAGACTTTGGCAATCAAAACATATCAACGTCTTGTCAAAGCGAAGTATTATACGGTCCAACCGAAGATATTTTTGTATATGGCAGACTTTCAAAAGTTTTATAGTGAATGGGATGCTGCCGAATACAACTATAAGGAATATTTGAAGTTGGTTCCGAACGATGAATTGGCAAAGCGACGATTGGAATCCATAGCTTTGGCGAAGAAATGGATGAATAATCCGACTCGACATCAAGTTAAGGAAGAAAAGAATGTGAATACTGAATGGAATGAGTGGGCACCGCGTTTTCTTGGTCAAGATGAAAAAACAAATATCACCT
>DEPP01000091.1:2507-4375 GCA_002358835.1 Bacteroidales bacterium UBA3389 | reverse complement strand
GCCGACCTACTGCATTTCGAGTGATTTCGAATCAGTTGAACTTCTCAGAAGTTAGTGGAACTTGTGGGAACTTAAAAGAAGTTAAAACCCTTGTAATATCGAGGTTTTTCAGCAGTAAAAAACCTCAAACTCCGCTTTATACGACCATTTTTTATATCCACATAAATTATATTGATTTTGCACATTTTTGGGAACTGATTGGGAACTCTTTGGGAAAAACATTCATCACCTACTATTGAACATTGAAAAACAAGGTGATAAAAGATGAATGTTGTCGAAAACACGAATAATTTGTATGTTACGAAGCAAGAGTTTTGCAAGCTATGCGGCATTTCAGAATCGACTGCATACAAATTGATAAAAAGTAAAAAAGTCAATTTTGAAAAAAAGCGTGATGGTCTGCTTCATTATTACGCTATCCCCATTGAAGAAGCGGAACAATATATCCGTGAAAGAGCCAATCGTGGCAAACTTACAAAGGAGCAAATATCAAGCATTAAAACCTATTACAGAAACAAAATGCGAGATTATCCCCAAGTAATTGATGCAAAGGACATACGAACAGTTACCGGATACGGTAAAGAGATTATTCGCAAGTGGATAAATAGCGAAAAGATACTCGGTGTTGTTGTCCGTAAGCGTTTCAGAATTGCCAAAGAAGATTTAATTGATTTTCTTGTTAGTCCCTACTATGTGACTATAATACGAAAATCCGAAACCCACATTTCAGACTTTCGCAATATTGGTATTATATAACATTTTTTGACATTTTTCAATAGGCAATATAATAAAATAGAGATTTGTTAAAGAGAAAGAAGGTTGTTACCTCTCAATATGAGGGTGTAGCAACCTTCTTTTTTTATATTAAATGATTTAGGAGGTGAAAACAATGTCATTTGAATTTGAGTATTTCTACGGAAATGAAACAGAGCAATTTTCTTTTTATCGCATTCCCAAAATGCTATTCAAGGAAAAGATGTTCAAAGATGTATCAGCCGAAGCAAAGGTCTTGTATGGTCTTATGCTTGACCGCACGGGATTGTCTGCTAAAAATGGTTGGCTTGATGAAGAAAACCGAGTGTATATTGTTTACACAATAGCAGAGATAATGGAAGATTTGAACTGTGCAGACCAAAAAGCAGGAAAGTTATTGTCAGAGCTTGATACAGTTAAAGGAATCGGATTGATTGAAAGAAAGCGACAAGGCTTGGGAAAGCCGAATATTATTTATGTTAAGAACTTCTATTCAGCATCACGATTGCAGAATAGTGAAAATCACGATTCAAGAGAAGTGAAAATCACGAATCAAGAAATTTCAGAATCACAATTCAAGAATAGTGAAAATCACGATTCAGGACAAGTGAATATAACGAATCAAGAATATCCAAATTCACTACCTAATGATAATAATATAAATAATAATAAAAAAAATAATACTGATTTTAGTGAAACTCCTATCTTATCATATCAAGACGAAGATGAACAAAAGCCTGATGCGATGAGATGGATGCGAGAGCGAAAAACATACGAAACACTTATTAAAGACAATATCGAATATGACATTATGGTTGAAAGATACCGAAAGGAATGGCTTGATGAAATCGTAGAAATTATGGTTGATGTTGTTTGCAGTAAGGAACCGTATATCAGAGTTAATAAACAAGAATATCCTCACGAGGTTGTTAAGAGCAGATTCTTAAAAATTGATGCTTCACACATTGAGTATATTTATGATGCACTAAAAGATAACACTTCTAATGTCCGAAACATCCGGGCATTTTTAATTACAACTATTTATCGGTCTTTTGAAACTGCAGATAATTGGTATGCTGCAAAGGTGAATTATGACTTTGCAAATCCTAAACCGA
>DEPP01000091.1:0-2433 GCA_002358835.1 Bacteroidales bacterium UBA3389 | reverse complement strand
TTACAAGCAGTAAGAGATTACAGAAATGGTTGTTATCAAACGAGGTGTTCAATAGAGCGTTTCTTCCGTTCAGAATGGTTTATGGTCCTTACTACTCTCAATGGAGAAATGCTTATAAAAAGATTACAAGAGGAAAGGTTGGTCAGACATGAGTAAGGTTATTGCGATTGCAAATCAGAAAGGTGGTGTTGGAAAAACCACCACAACTGTAAACTTGGGTGTCGGTCTTGCAAACGAAGGTAAAAAGGTGTTGCTTATAGATTGTGATGCTCAGGGCAGTTTAACAGAAAGCTTGGGTTATCAGAACCCGGATGAACTTGATGTAACACTTTCTACCCTAATGCAAAAGACATACGAAGAAAAAGAAATCAAACCGGGCGAAGGAATCTTACATCACAACGAAGGTGTCGATTTAGTTCCTGCGAATATCGAATTGTCAGGTATGGAAACGGCACTTGTAAACATTATGAGCCGAGAAAGAGTTTTGAAGAATTACATAGATAGTGTTAAGGACAACTATGACTATGTTCTAATTGACTGCACTCCCTCTTTGGGTATGCTTACAATAAACTCTCTCGTTGCATCGGATGAGGTAATTATTCCCGTTCAGGCACATTACCTTCCGCTTAAAGGGTTAGAGCAACTTGTCACAACTGTAACCAAAGTTCAAAAACAGATAAATCCTAATCTGAAATTCGGAGGAATACTTTTAACGATGGTTGATAGGCGAACTCTGTATAACAAGGAAGTTTCGTCTGTGATAAGGCTGAAATACTCAAAATATCTCAAAATATTCAAAACAGAAATACCATCATCAATAAGAGCTGCTGAAGCATCAAGTGTCGGCAAAAGTATCTTTGAATATGACAAAAAAGGCATAGCTGCAGAAGCTTACAGAAACTTCACAAAGGAGGTGCTGAATGATGCCAAAATTAGAAATAAACATAGGTCGGAGTACACTCGATGATTTATTCAAAACGGATGAAGGAAGAAAAACCGAAGAAATCAAACCTATTAAGATTTCAGAGTTAAAGCCGTATGCAGAACAACCTTTTAAGGTTATTGACAATGAAGAAATGGATGAACTTGTTGCAAGCATAAAAGAAAATGGTGTTTTATCACCCGTTGTAGCAAGACCACATCCTGAAGGCGGTTATGAAATACTTTCAGGACACAGACGAGTTCGTGCATCAGAGCTTGCAGGAAAAGATGAAGTTCCCGTAGTTGTTAAAGACCTTGATGACGATACGGCTGTGATTCTTCTTGTTGACAGTAACCTACAAAGAGAACATATCTTACCGAGTGAGAAAGCCTTTGCTTATCAAATGCGACTTGAAGCAATGAAAAGGAAAGCCGGAAGACCTTCTCAAGAAAATTCTGCCCAATTTGGACAAAATACTTCGCCTGTTGATTCAAGAAAGGAATTGGCAGAGCAAACCGGAGAAAGTTCGGTGCAAATTCAAAGGTATATTCGTTTAACAGAATTGATTGATCCGTTGCTTGAAATGGTTGACACTAAAGCAATGGCAATGAACGCAGGTGTTGAGCTTTCCTATTTGAAACCTAAAGAGCAAGTTGCAGTTGTGGAAGCAATAAAAAGTGAGGACACTTGTCCTTCTATTGAGCAAGCAAAGAAAATTAGAAGATTCAATGATGAAGGACGACTAAATCCCGATGTGATTCTTTCTATAATGCAAGAACAGAAAGCGGATAAAATAAAAATTACACTTGGCGATGACAAATTAAAGAAATACTTCCCTAAAGGATATTCAAAAAAACAAATGGAAGATACAATTATCAAACTTCTTGAAAAATGGCATCGTAAATTAGAAATGGAGAGATAAATATGACTTGGTTATGGATTATATTAGCTTTTATTGCCGGAGGAGCTTTCGGTGTTGTAATGATGTGCTGCTTTATAGTAGCAAGTCAGGAGGATGAAAGACTTGAAAAACTTGATACAGACAATGCCGAACACGAATAAAAAGTGTGTCGGCTTTTTTTATGGAGGTAAGAATTATGGAATGGCGAAAAAATGCGGGATATATTATCACAAACGCAATAACAATCGGCGAATCAGAAATCGTACTTGGCGTACACGAAACAAAACCTAATATGTTTGTTACATGGGAGTGTGCCAATAAAAACAATTACTTTTGGGGGCATTACTTTACAAGCTTACTTGCGGCTCAAAAGGATTTCTGTGAGCGTGGAATTGATAAGGTTCGTTTTTACGAGCAGATGAAAAAGAAAAAACCACCGGAGCCTGAGAGGTGATGTTATGTTTTCAAGAAAAGAAAAGAATGTCACCTTGTTTTATGCAAAAAATGAGAACCGAGAAGATGTTTACGGTTTCGAGGAATTTTTTGATGTGGTGAAAAAGCACAGAGATAAAATTAAACCTTTGTACTATGAGAGTTTTAATAAGATTCA
>DEPP01000046.1:26126-26759 GCA_002358835.1 Bacteroidales bacterium UBA3389 | reverse complement strand
CCGAAACAACAAGGTGAATAATGGTATCATAAGATTAGATAATCGGGATTTGAATTCCTATTCGTTCAAAGAGCTTGCAAAAAAAATAGCTTTCGTTCCCCAACATACGGACCTTATGTTTGATTTTTCGGCACATCAATTGGTTCTCATGGGTCGCACACCCTATCAACGACCTCTTTATTCCGATAGCTCAGAAGACTTGAAAATAGTTGAGCAAGCCATGAAACAAACCAATACTTGGCACTTACGCAATTCCAATGCAAAGACTTTGAGTGGCGGAGAGTTTCAAAGAGTAATCATAGCAAGGGCTTTGGCTCAACAAACGCCTGTTTTGATGCTTGATGAACCAATAAGCAACCTCGATATTCAACATCAGTTCGAAATAATGTCGCTTTTGAAACAGATAAACCAAGAAGGACGGACGGTGATCATCGTTTTGCACGACTTGAATATGACTATGCAATATTGCGACAATGTATTGCTTATGCAAAATGGAAAATTAGCAGCTCAAGGCTCTGCAAAAGAAATCCTTAACAAAGAAAACATCGAACATTACTTTAATGTGAAAACGGAAATCTCCGAATCAGGAAACCGCATATTTATCTCAAAGAAATAAAACGAAGAAACAGAAAA
>DEPP01000046.1:18837-26091 GCA_002358835.1 Bacteroidales bacterium UBA3389 | reverse complement strand
CAAACGAAACAAAGAATCATTTTACTGAAACAAAGAAAAAAAATCTCTATTTTTGTTATCGTATAATCAGAAGTTTTTCCTGTATTCTTTTGGCGATAAACCGACAACACGTTTGAAGAATTTACCAAAAGAATCATCTGATTTGAAATTCATTTTTTCGGCGATTTTTTCTATCGAATCACTTGTTTCGTTGAGCATTCTTTTACTTTCCATTGCCAACTTCTCGTCCAACCATTTCTTAAACGTCTTTCCCGTCATTGCTTTGAGAATATGTTCGAAATAACCAACAGATAAAGAAAGTTGTTCGGAATAAAACGATGATTTTCTCTCATCTCTGAAATGCAAATCCAACAGCTCAAAAAACCGTTGAGCGACATCATTGCCAGAAATCCCAAAAGATGTGTATAATTTATAAGAATAACGATAGTAATAGACCATATGTAAACACTTTATCGCATCAAACCGAAACGGATTATCGACATCTTTTACCAACTTCAGTATATCATTGATAAAATCGTCAACATCTATTCTATCTTTTTTGCTCACAAGATACAGATGCTTTGCTTTTATTGCTCTATGCACAGAATTGTTTTTATCGAAATTGCCAAGAAAATCATCTCTTATTGACTTTGAAGCGACAATTATGAAAACAGATAAATCGGAATCGTGAGACAGTATTCTCAATTCATCACCGGGTTGAACCAAAAAGTTTGCCGGAGAATCTATTCTGTATTCCTGCATGTTCAATTCCAATACTATCACTCCGCCATTAAAAAACAAATCAACGTAATAGTCTGTCTTATACCTTGAAAAGTTATTTTCCAAAATCCGAATATCGGTTGAGCACATGAAATCATAACCGACCTTGAATTCCTCTTTGGTTTTGTCAAAAACGTTCTTCCAATTAAAAAGCGGAGTCTTGATTAACATACCTTCGTTTCCTTATTTGAATTATCCGATTGCAAATATAGGTAAATTTCAACGAAGAAACACCAAAATATTGCTAATCTGCGAAAAGTCATCAGAAAACTGCGATTTTTTCAAGTTTTTTTTGTATAATTTTGCAGGCGGAAACTATCACAAAAAATAATGTTTGAATTTATGAAATTAAAAGTCAAAAAAATTAACAACAAAAACTTATTTATTATGAAAAAAGGATTTTTAACAGCAATTTTAAGTATCTCGTTTTTGTATCTAAATGCACAGACTGGAAATGAAGTAATGCAAAAAGTATTTGACAACTATGCAAAAAATTATTTTGTAAATGGTATTGTCTTCAATGCCGATTGTCTCATTGTAGAAAGATTTGATAAAAAACAAGATACACTTTGTTTTAACCAAAGCAAATGGCAACTACCTGAAGTTGCTAAAAAACAAAGAGGTAAAAAGGTCTATCAGAATGTTAACAAAGGTCACAAAGTAAAAAACTTACAACCAGATTATCTCAGAAACATCTACTCAAACTATATAAAAGACGGCAAATCTTTTTTCAGTAAATATGATTTTGTTTTAAAGTTTTCAGATAATGATTTTTATATCTTATCTTACAAAAGCATATATAATAAAAAAGAAAACAAATTTACTGATATTACTTTCAAAATTAACAAATCCGATTATGCCGTAACGGAAATATCTGGGATAGATTCGTTCAAGAATTTCAAAAAACCAGTATTTTTTCTTCCTGTACGAGATTCCTTCATCAGTTATGAGTTTGTAATAAATTATAAACAATCAAACGGAAAATATGTTATGGACTCATATAATTCGGAAACATTGTACGAAAGAAATTATCGATTGAAAGAAGATAAAAAAGAAAATTGGAAAAGGATATGGTCTTTCAATCTTTCTGAAGTTGCAGAGGTTGCAAATTAAGATTCAAAAAAAAATAAAACGAAGAAGCAATATATTGTTTCTTGATTTCGTTCAAACGAAACAAAGAATCATAAACATTTAACAAAAAAAATTATGAGAAGATTTTATTTAGGTATCATCGCTCTTTTGTTTACCGTAAGTCTATCGGCACAAAATGTAAACAATTCAAATTTCGAACGTCATTCTTTTGGTTTCGGTGTTCAATTCAGCTCATTCCCGTTAATGCATGCCTATTCCGGTGGTATGGAATTGTCCGGCGGAAATTTTGATCTTTCAAATGCATACGCAATAGGAATATCGGGCAAATACGAATATGGTTTCAACAGACTATTCTCTCTTTCCATAGAACCGGGTTACCTTTACACGGGTTTGTCTTACAAAGAGTTTCAAATATATCCACACCACGCTCTTATGAATAATACAAACCTCGGAGTACATCAGTTGAATATTCCGATTATTGCAAATTTCAGATTCCGTTTAATAGACAATGTGAATTTTATTGCTTCAGGTGGGGTAAATGCTTTGGTGTCATTACAAAAGGAAATCGGCTTTTTTGAAACTCCGACAGTAGGAAGTGTAAACGGATTAAACTCTTTGAATTTCAAATCTGCCATTACACCCGAAATAGTTGTGAAAGCAGGTATGGAAATCAAAACCAAGCGAAGAATAAGATTGAATGCAAGTTATCATATCCCACTTACAAATAACGCATACTATTCTACAATACTGCCAATTGACAGAATAGATTATGAGGCTATGAACATAAATCGCTTGGCTTTTGAATTGTCTTTGTTCTTATAAAGGACGTCTTAACGAATCAAAGAAACAATTTTCTGTTTTCAAGAATCAGTAAATTAAAACCAAGAAACAATTTTCTGAAATCAAGAAAGAGAAACGGTGGATTCAAATGCGGAATTCACCGTTTCTTAATTTAAGTATATCTTATTAAATATCAACATTTCCCCCCCGATTTATTTTTCACAAAAAAAGCATTGAGATAAAATAATAAAGAAAAGATTTAATCCGTTTCCAAGGGTGTATTTTATAAAACAAAGAATCATAAAACTTAAACGAACAAACAAGTATGAGAAAAAAAGTATTTGCGACAATTATTCTTGTTGCCATGGGATGTTTCGGAGCAAAGGCTCAAACAGATGTAGATTTTCCTCAGTTGGAAGCAGTTTCGCCATTTGGCATAAGCCTTGAGGGTAATCTGTATCAAAAAGGTGATTTGATGGTTGATGCTTTTTCGGCTTCAGGTGAATATTTGAGTAATATGCCTGTGCCTACCAATAGTTTCTTTGGAGGAATCGGTATTGATTATACTTTCAATCGTGCCAACAAATTGTCGTATATAGTTTCTTTGGGCTTGGAACTGAAACCTATTTTCAGCTTTAAGAATCCCGATGTACCGGAAGAGCATCTCTATCCTTTGGATTTTCCAAACCCTCACTCGTTTAATTTTGGGCAATATCTTAATGTAGCTCTTCAATATCAAAATACTATTGGACAAAGCGATGTTTGGTTTTATAACATCAAAGCAGGAATGAGGTTCTCTTACTATGACGGAGAAATGCCTTTCCATACTGATGCTGCAGATGGCTGGACTAATTATTTGGCTATGTTTTCTATAGATGCAAAGGGTAATAATTACAACTTGGTTCCAAGTCTTATGTTATCTGCAGGCGGTTCTTATAATACGCCTATTGGTTTGTGGTCGTTGAATCTTGTGGGAAACATCAGCATTCCTAAATTGAATACAGGAAAATTTGAATTCTTCAATTATCTGCAGACATTTCGAGGGGATTATTCTTTGACCGGAAACTATGTTGGTTTGACTTTAAGCTACTCTCCTTTGAAAATAGTAAAGCCGACTCCTAAAAAGAAAGCTCGATTCAGGATGTAAAAAAAACGGGATGGCATTTCGATGATTCGTTTTGCCATCCCGATACTTGGTTATTTGAAACTCGACAATTTTATTCTTCGTTCATTGTTCCGACTTATTGTTGTGCGGCTATAACCTCCGATGCTTGTTTTGCCATTGAAAGCAATTGAGCATCGTTTTGTATTCTCTCGATTACGCTGCTTAATCCGAGTTTATTGGAAACAGAAACGATGTAAGCCAACATGCTTCCGACTTGATTGTCTATTTGTTCGTCTCCGCTATTCAAAAGATTTGCTTTGATATCTTCTATCAATCCGATAAACAATTCTTCAGCTTTGGCAGTGTTTCCTTGTTGTGCCGCATTAGCACCTGCATTCAACCTTTCGATATAGTCGTTTAGCAATCTTCCGACTTGATTTACTCGGTTTACTTGTGCTACTTCCGGGATTTGTTTCAACTTCGCCGCCTCTTGTTGCATACCATAGCGTTCTGCAATCGAAAGGATTTCGGACAATGTCAGCAAACTCAACTGTTTTTCTCCCTCAACGCTTCTTGCCTTTCTGCCTGTGAAACGATTGTAATAGTTAAGGTATTCGGTATAGTAGTCGATTATTTCGTTCAAGACTTCTTTCGCCTTAGCGGTATTGCCTGCCTTGAAGTAGCTTTCAGCCAACATTATATCGTAACGGTCATACGGTATCTTGGAATTTGGAAACTCTACAACGGCTTTGTTCAATATATCGAGAGCTTTGCCTTTTTCGCCATTCCTTATAAGATTGTCCGCAAGCAATACGTGGAACTGTCTCATGTTTCTTGAATTGTTCACACTCACTGCCTCTTCCAAATAAACATCAGGGTTATTCACTCCTCCCCATTGGAATTTGTTTTTCATCAAATCATAGCTTCGTTCGGTTTGATGACTGCCTGAGGCCTTGTAAGGCACGATTCTATGTACCAATCCTTCTTGACGTACATATTCTTCTATGTTAGGGAAGACTTTTTTCAAGTAGCGAGGATTCATAACATAGATAGGACGCTCAAATGCGTTGGTTCCCAATATGTCAAGCAACATCAGTTCGTTTCTTATCAATTGTTCGTATCCGTACTCAGGGTTTACGCCAATCGAAAACTCGACTCTGCCCTCTTGATCATCGACCAATTCGGCTGGATATATACCTTTGGCTGCCATCTTGGCTTTATCGAATGGTATATAGAAGTGATTGGATTGAAGAACTTTGACAGAATCGCCGTTTTGCAAATATTGGGTTGTCTGATTGTTGGTTGTTAGTTCTTTAAGCACGTTTCTCACATCTCGAGCAGGGCCTTCATTCGGCACAACCAAAGATACATCCAATCCCAATCTATAATATGATTTATCTAATGTAAATGGTAGTTTTTCGGATTCGTAAACCTTGTTGTACAATTGCTCAACATACCAATGCATTCCTGAGAGTGTGTAATTCAAAACTCTGACATCGGTGCGTATTCCTTCAACTTCTTGTGCATACCACAAAGGGAAAGTATCGTTATCTCCGAATGTAATCAGAATAGCATTAGGTTCGCAACTCTCAAGGTAATTTCGAGCAAATTCTCTTGTCATATAACGTCCGCTCCTGTCGTGATCATCCCACTCTTGCACCGCCATAAGCAAAGGCACTGCAAGGAAACAAACAGCGGTTACAACTCCTGCCTTGACGTTTTCAGGAATCTTTATTTTCTTTGCCCATTCGTACAATGCGTAAACGCCCAATCCTATCCATATTGCAAAGGCATAAAACGATCCTGCATAAGCATAGTCTCTCTCTCTTGGCTGACAAGGCGGCTGATTCAAGTAAAGAACAATTGCCAAGCCTGTCATAAAGAACAAAAGAAAGACAACAAACGCATTTTTCGGACTTCTCTTGATTTGGAACAACAATCCCGCTATTCCTAACAAAAGAGGAAGACAGAATAATCTGTTTTTAGCTTTGTTATTCGCCAATTCAGCCGGCAAATCCTTTTGAGGACCCAAACGCCACTCATCAATAAAGTCGATACCTGTTATCCAATTGCCATGAATCAAATCCTTGCTTCCGTTACTTACAGCAAGCGGCTCGTAAGACGAATAATTCAATCCGTAACTTTGAATATCGTTTTGTCTGCCTGCAAAATTCCACATAAAATAACGCCAATACATGTGGTTGATTTGATATTTGAAGAAATACGTTAAGTTTTCTCCAAATGATGGTTTGCGATCGGAATTTTCAGGAATGCCACTCCACATTTTATAATACACAGGATGGTTTCGGCTTGCATCGTTTGAGTACATTCTTGGGAAGACTGTTGTGTATCTGTCTTCATATATCACCTTTCCGGCTTGCTTTACCTCTATGTATTTATTGGATACGGTGTCTTTAATGTACTTTGGTGAGCCGTCTTCTTGTCCTATGACTGTTGCATTGTAGTATTGACCGTGGAAGAGTGGTGTATAACCGTATTGTTCTCTGTTTAGGTAAGTCAATAACGAAGTAGCATCATTCGGAGCATTTTCATTGATTGGTGTATTTGCATTGGAACGAATCACCAAAACAAAGAAAGTTGTATACCCTACCAAGATAAACAGCAATGAAAGTATAGATGCATTCAATATAGGTTTGTTTTTCTTTACCGTATAGAACAATCCGAAAACTATTGCAGCAATCAAAAGCAAGAAATAAACGATTGTACCTGTGTTAAACGGCGCTCCAAACGAATTAGTAAAGAATATCTCGAATTTACCTGCAAAGATAACAATGTATGGCACCACAAAATAAAGAATGAATGCAACTAAAATCATCGATATAATGCCGACCAAAACGAATTTTTTCTTTTTTCCTTTTTGTACATCAGGGAATTTCTTGAAGTAATAGACGTACGTGATTGCCGGAATAGCAAGCAAGTTCAGCAAATGCACACCTATGGAAATTCCTATAAGGAAAGCTATCAGTATAAGCCAACGAAGATTGTGTGAATCATCGGCTTGCGATTCCCATTTGAGAATTGCCCAAAATACTATCGCAGTAAAGCACGAACTCATCGCATAAACCTCACCCTCAACCGCAGAATACCAGAATGTATCGGAGAATGTGTATGCCAAACTACCAATCAAACCGCTTCCGAATATTGCAATCATCTGTGCAGTTGTCATTTCCTCCGGTTTATTCACAAATTTCTTTGCCAGCATCGTGATTGACCAGAACAAAAACAAGATTGTAAATGCACTGCATATTGCACTCATCGCATTGATTGTGTATGCTATCTTGGTCAAATCACCACCTGCGAAGTTTGAAAACAAAGCTCCAAGCAACTGAAACGTTGGTGCTCCCGGCGGATGTCCGACTTGAATCTTATCTGCTGTTGCAATGTACTCACCACAATCCCACCACGATGCGGTAGGTTCTGCTGTCAAAAGATAAACAACGCAGGCTACAAGAAAGACTGCCCAACCTAACACATTGTTTATCAAGTTATATCTTTTC
>DEPP01000046.1:4370-18722 GCA_002358835.1 Bacteroidales bacterium UBA3389 | reverse complement strand
ATGAATCTTGATTTCAGTAAATTGTTTCTTGATTTTATTTTCAGGACTAAAAAAAATTACCAATTGACTTTTTGACGCTTGATAGGCATTGTCATACATCTTGCTCCGCCTCCGCCTCTTGGCAATTCGGCTGCCTCAAAGGTTATGACAAAACGTTCATGTGCGTGCATATCTTCTTTTCCGCTGCATACATCTTCGGCTTTCAATACATCAAATCCTGCATTGTTCAACGCCTCTATTGTATGTGTGTTGCGGGCATAGCCTAATATTTTTCCCTCTCCCAATGCGAAGAAATTAGCTCCTGAATGCCATTGTTCTCTTTGTTGATACCATGAATCGTTTCCGCCACAGATTACAGGCTCTAAGTCAAATCCGACATGCTTTGTTGCTTCCAAGAAATTGCTTCTTTCATGGTAGCGAATCTGTCCGTTATCTATTTCGATGTGTGTTGTATTGAATCCGGTGTTTGATTGTAATATCAACGGTGAATAGGCCATACATTTGTCTTTTGCAAGCATTGTGAATACCATATCCAAGTGAATGAACGACTCAGGCTTGGTTGGCAATTCTTGAACGATGATATGCTGACGATCTTTTCGAGACGCAAAATATTGTGTCAAAAAGTCGATTCCTTTTTTGTTTGTTCTGCAACCATTACCAACGAAAAGAACATCTTCTCTTGCAATAAGCACATCACCTCCTTCGGTATGAGCACCCTCAACTGCCTTTGGATTGATTGTAGTTACGCCAAAAGAATTTCTGAAAATTGATTCCATGATGTAGCTTTCTCTGTCTCGTACATCCGTACTCATAGAATGAATCAACACTTGGTCGTAAACAGATGAGGAAGCGTCCCTCGTGAAAAACAAATTATACAAAGGATTCAGCATATACCTGCCTTGCTCAAATTCTTTCGGGTGAACACCTGCCACATACGGGTATCCCTCAATCAAAAACTTTGCTAACTGATTGCTTGGTAAAGAAACCAATTCTGCAAACAAAAATTGTCTGTTTTCTTTCAATAAAATCTTGTTGAGTAATTCAGCTTTTACCGAATTGTTATCCAGAACCTTTTCAAGCAAATCAACAACCTGATAAGTTTTTGTCCATTTGGATAACACGCCTTCAAAATTCGAATATTCCTTTTGAGCTATCCGCAAATTCAATAAGTCACTGTATAAAGCCTCTTGAATACTTGCGGGTGTCATTTGTTCAATCTCTATGCCCGGAGTATGAAGTATCACGCCATCAAGCTGACCTATCTCCGAGTTTACTTCTATAAAATCCATAAAAACTTATATTAATTCTACTACTTAAACAATGCAACTTTCATTGCATTGAAATTGCAAATGTAAGCATTTTTTTCAAAGCTACAAAATTTAACTTGGAATGGAGTCAATCAATGTTTTGACATATTCATCCGAAGGAGCAGAATACACTTTGTCGGCTTCATCGATTTGAATCACCTTTCCCTTGCGCATAACTATCATTCTATCTGATACATACTTTACAACAGCAAGGTCATGCGAGATAAAAATATAAGTTAATCCGAATTCCCTTTTCAGATCTGCCAAAAGATTCAACACTTGTGCTTGAATGCTGACATCCAATGCAGAAACCGACTCATCGCAAATAACAATCTTCGGTCTGAGTATAAGAGCTCTTGCAATGCCTATTCGTTGCCGCTGACCGCCTGAAAATTCGTGAGGATAGCGATCGTAATGTGATGCTTCCAAACCAACTTTCTCCATCATCTCTAAAACAAGTGCTTTTCGTTTTTTTGCATCCGATTCTATCGAATATGTTTTCAATGGTTCGCCTATTGCTTGCCCGACAGTGATTTTTGGATTGAGCGAAGAATATGGGTCTTGGAAGATAATCTGAATGTCTCTTCGTAGTTTTTTTAGTTCGGAATGGGAGTTGCAGTTCAAGATTCTGTTTTCAAAAACGATGTTTTCCGATGAATTTTCCACCAATTGCATAATCGCTCTTCCAAGAGTAGTTTTTCCACATCCAGATTCACCAACCAAACCCAAGGTTTCTCCTCTATACAAATCAAAGCCTACCTTATCGACTGCCTTAAGCGTCTTTTTACTTTTGCCAAACAGATTCTTATCAAGCACATATTCCACTTCCAAATCTCTGACTTGCAAAATCGGTTCTTGGGAATAAATTTCCGAATGTTGCTTTGAACGCTCTTCTTGCGTTATAACATCATTGTCATTATTTGTTCCATTTAAATAATCATCAACAGTAGGCAGGCGTTTGGGGCGTTCGTTCATCGAAGGTCGGCAAGCAAGCAATCCTTTTGTGTATGGATGTTGCGGATTCAAAAAAACGCTATCCTTATCCCCTGTTTCGACTATACTACCTTTATATATAACGGCTATCCTATCCGATATACTATGAACGATTCCCAAATCATGCGATATGAATACCACACCCATACCATATTTTTGCTGAACCGTCTTTATCAAATCCAATACGGCTTTTTGCACACTTACATCCAAAGCAGTCGTTGGCTCATCTGCAATCAACACTTCGGGCTTACAAGCTATCGCCATAGCAATCATGACTCTTTGTTTTTGCCCTCCAGACAATTCATGCGGATAAGCATCAAATACTCTCGAAGGATTAGGCAACAGAACTTCATCAAACAACTCCAAGACCCTCTTTTCGGCATCTTTTTTCGAGCAATCCTCATGTTGCAATATCATTTCAACAACTTGTTTTCCACATTTAACAACAGGATTTAACGAAGTCATCGGCTCTTGAAATATCATTGCGATTTTTCCTCCGCGATATTTCCGCATTTCTTTTTCGCTCAATTGCAACAAATCGACAGATGAATCGAACAATATGCGACCTTGAGTGATTTTTGAGTTATTTTTGTCCAACAAACCCATAGTTGCAAGTGCAGAAACACTCTTTCCTGAGCCTGATTCGCCCACTAAACCGAGCGTTTCGCCTTTTTTTAACGAAAAATTCACTCCTTTTACAACTTCTCTCCAAATTCCATGCGAACGAAACTCCAAATGAAGATTTTCTATCTCTAGGACATTTCCATTATTCTCTCTTTCAACACTTTCATTCATTGCTCCAAGAAAACATATTGTTTAATTCATCAATTTTTTTCAATGCAAATTTAACTCAAGAACGAAGAAAAACAATAAAAAATTTGAAAAAAATCACAGAAAATTTTGTCGGAATCAAAAAAGGTAGTATCTTTGCACTCGCAAAAAGGGGAATAACGACAGCAATTCAAGCTAACGTTTAACCATATTTTTGAAGGATTGTCCCGTGGTGTAATGGTAACACATCTGATTTTGGTTCAGACATTTCAGGTTCGAGTCCTGACGGGATAACAAGGGAATCGAGATTATTCGATTCCCTTTTTTGTTTTCTGTTTTCCCAAATAAAATTTCCAAATCCAAACAACGTTTCAATCATTCAAAAAAGCCCTTGAAATAAAACAAAGAAACAGAAAAATAAAACAAAGATTCGTTCCGCTGAAATCAAGATTCATTTTTCTGAAACAAAGAAAGAAAATCCAGCATTCCAAACAAAGAAAAAACACTATTCGGACTTTTATGCGTACCTTTGTACAAAATTTGATTCGTTCAAGGAAATGAAGCCTCTGTCTGAAATAAAACTCGAAATGATTTCCGAAATCGGTGAAAAGAAAGCAGCCGTTCTGAAACAGGAACTTGGTTTGCTGACTTTGAAAGACCTGTTCGACTACTACCCTTACAGATATGTGGACAAGAGTCGCTTTATCAAAATTGCGGAAATAAATTCCTCTGACGTATATACGCTTTTAATCGGTAAGGTTATAGGAAAGCAATTGGCAGGTGTTGGAAAGAGTCAGCGGCTTATTGTAAGGATTGCGGACGAAACAGGTTTTATCGATTTGATTTTTTTCAGCGGATTGAAATGGTTAAGCAATATTTTTGCAAAAGATGAAATTTATGTAATCTTTGGAAAACCTAATTACTTTAACGGCGTGTATAACATTCCGCATCCGGAATTTGAACGATTCAATCCCCAGAAAGATTACAAGAAAGAAAAGTTCACTCCTATGTATAACACTTCGGACAGGATGAAAAAAAGCTTTCTTGCATCGAAACAGATGACTCAAATAATGAAAAGCACTTTGAAAACATTCTCTGTGCTTATCGAAGAAACCTTACCTGAATACATAATATCTCAATATCATCTTCTCTCTCGTAAAGAAGCGATCCTTAACATACATCTTCCTATCAACGAAGAGGCTTTGGCAAGAGCAAAATTCAGATTGAAGTTCGAAGAATTTTTCTTCATGCAATTAGAGCATCTTATCATAAAATCGAATCGTCAAAACAGATCTCGCGGATTCGTTTTTGAAAAAGTAGGCGAACACTTTAATACATTCTTCAACGAACATCTGCCTTTCGAACTGACAAATGCCCAAAAGCGTGTGGTGAAAGAAATAAGGAATGATATGCGTTCAGGAAGGCAAATGAACAGACTGCTACAGGGTGATGTGGGTAGCGGAAAGACGTTGGTGGCTCTTTTAAGCATGTTGATAGCTTGCGATAACCGCTTTCAGGCAACAATACTCGCTCCGACCGAAATACTTGCCAAGCAGCACTTTCAAAGCATCAATAAATTCCTTGGCGATATGAATATAAACATCTCGCTATTGACAGGAAGCAGTAAAGGAAAAGAAAGAAAAGTTCTTTTAAGCGATTTGGCAGATGGCACAATCAACATATTGGTTGGCACTCACGCTATTTTGGAAGACAATGTCGTTTTCAAAAATCTTGGTTTGGTCGTGATAGATGAGCAACACAGATTCGGGGTTGAACAAAGAGCAAAAATGTGGTCAAAAAACACTATTCCGCCTCACGTTTTGGTTATGACTGCAACGCCGATTTGTCGAACTCTTGCAATGACTCTTTACGGTGATTTGGAGTATTCGGTGATTGATGAGCTACCTGCTGGACGCAAACCCATACTTACAACCCACCTTTACGACAAAGATATTCTTCGATTGTTTGCTTTCATGCACCAACAAATAGAGGAAGGACGGCAAATCTATGTTGTGTATCCGCTGATTAAAGAAAGCGAAAAGTTAGATCTTAAAGACCTTATGGACGGTTACGAAAGTATTGTTCGGGAATTTCCTTTGCCTAAATTTCAAATAAGTATCGTTCACGGGAAAATGAGACCTGAAGACAAAGATTACGAAATGGAACGATTCAAAAAAGGAATCACAAACATAATGGTTGCAACTACGGTCATAGAAGTTGGTGTCGATGTTCCGAATGCAACTGTCATGGTTATCGAAAACGCAGAACGTTTCGGTCTTGCACAACTTCATCAACTCAGAGGCAGAGTCGGACGAGGCGGAAAGCAGAGTTATTGTATCCTAAGGACAAAAGACGAACTTTCTTCCGAGGCTCGCTTCCGTATAGAGACGATGTGTCGCACCAATGACGGATTTCAGATTTCCCAAGCAGACTTACAGCTTCGCGGACCAGGAGATATGTCGGGTACTGCACAGAGTGGTGTCCTCAACTTGAAGATTGCCGACATCGTAAAAGACGAAAAACTACTCTATCAAGCAAGACAAATCACACAAAACATTGTTGAGCAAGATCCTTTTTTGGAATTAGCCCAACACATCATACTTCGAAAGTTCTTTTTCGAAAAACACAAAATCAGCGACTTCTCTATGATTTCCTAAAATCCGACAATATCTTACCGAAATTATCATACAGATATTTTATCAGCAACATCGCAACTACCGAAAAGACGAATCGCAGAACGAAAACAAAGAACGCATTCGCTCCTATCCCAATCATGAGCAAGTGATCTTCGATTATCGAATGGAAAAGGCTGAGAAATGCCAACGAAAGAAAGATATCTCGCTTCGCTATCGGCTTTTCTTTGCTTTCTGCAACAATCAATCCGCCTCCATAGGCTAATCCGAGTGTCATTCCAATGATCGTTATCGGTATAACTTTGGGAGAAATTCCTATAAAGCCGACTATGGGCGACAAAACTTTTTCCAACAATCGCAAAAAACCTATTCGCTCCAACAATTCAAGCAAAACAACCAACGAAAGCACAATCAAAGCTATCGAAACATACTTTTTAACTTCTCCAATCGCCCAACCAACCCAAGAAGAACTTGTTTCGGTAAAATGTATTGCGCTTACGGGTGAATCACACAAAGAAAACCTCATACAGATTTGGGCTGTCAAGAAAGCAAAAAGGTATGCCGAGACAAAGCGAATAAGAAATATCGGAATAAATCTACAACCTGCCTTGACGCATATAGGAATCTCTATAAGGAATGTGTGAGCGAAAAGCATAAGAGAAGAAAGCGTTGTTATTTGAGCAACAGTCATTCCACCCTCTGGCTGAAGCGAAGAAAGCGAAAGCAGTCCGCCATAAATATTGCTTAACATCGTGGCTGCCCAAACAAGCCCCATTTCTCCCGGAAGCCCCAAAGGTTGCATCAAAGGCGAAAGAGCATAACCCACATATTGCATTAAGCCGGTTTCTTCCAAGATTTTTATAATCAGACTCACAGGAATCATTATCTTAAAGAAGACACTGCAAGCGGCAAACCACTTCTTGATTATTCTATTCGATGTTTCTTTGAGTTCTATTCTTGCCATGCTTTTTTGTTATATAAGGGATGATACAACATAATGGTCTCTCGCAAATGGTTTATATCGACATGAGTGTATATTTCCGTGGATAGAATCGACTGATGTCCCATCATATCTTTCACAACAACAAGATTAGCTCCTCCTCTTATGAGTTCGGTCGCAAAACTATGCCTTAGAGTGTGTGGATGTATGTTTTTGTTTATCCCAACCTCTTTTGCAAGATCTTTAATCATTTGAAAAACATGCTGACGTGTCAATTGCCTGCCGTAATGATTGAGAAAGATAAGTCCTTTGCACTTTTTGTCTATGTTTAGTTTGCTAAGATGATTGTCGATAAAGTATCGGAGATGTCGCAAAGCACTTTCACCAATCGGAACCAAACGTTCTTTGTTACCTTTTCCCAATACCTTTATATATTCATGCGTCCAGTAAATATCACTCGTCTTTAGATTCAACAGTTCGCTTATTCGCAATCCGCAAGAGTACAAAATCTCAATTTCAAGTGCGTTTCTATAACCATGAAATGTGCTTTTATCGACCGCATCCAACATTCTATTGATTTCCGAATCGGATAAGACGACAGGAAGATTCTTTTCCATTTTTGCATTTTCAAGTAAATCACAAGGGTTTTTAAGCAAGAGGTCTTCCATTATAAGATATTTGAAAAAGGCTCTCACTCCGCTGATAATCCTTCTTTGTGTGCTGACTTTCAAAATACGCTGTTCTTGATCTCGAACAACACCCATGACTGTTTTTTTCAAGAAATGTTGAAGGTGTTTAAGTTCTGTTTCTTGTGGTCCTATGTTCGGATATTCTCTTTCCATGAAAGTAAAAAACTTATTGCAGTCATCAAGGTAAGCATTCAGAGTATTGACAGAATGAGACCGCTCCATAAGTATATATGATTTGAATCCGAGAAGATATTTTCTCCATTTGGATTCTGTAACCGTTGTTTCATTCAAACTATATGCCATTGCATTTTTTGCGTTTAATCACTTAATTTTCACACTCTAAAAAAGAGCAAAATTATTTCTTTGTTTCAGAAAAATGAATCTTGATTTCGCTCGAACGAATCTTTGTTTTATTTTTTTGTTTCTTTGTTTTATTTTTCGGGCTTTTCGGAATGGTTGAATCTTTGTTTTATTCCAAATCGGCTGAGCCTACTCTGTTCATCAAAAACATTACTCTGTCTGCTTTACGATTAAGTTTTCGGTTTGGCGAAGCAGGATTTCGCTTTAAGGGATTTGGCAAAGCACTTGCCAAAAGAGCAGCCTGACGCTTTGTAAGTTTGTTTGCCGATTTTCCAAAGTAGTGTTGCGATGCCGCTTCCACACCATAGATTCCGTCACCAAACTCTATGACATTCAAATACACTTCCATGATTCTGCGTTTGCTCCAAAAAGTTTCTATTAACACCGTTTGGTAAACCTCCAATCCTTTTCTCAAATAATTTCTTCCGTTCCACAGAAAAACGTTTTTTGCCGTCTGCTGACTGATCGTACTTGCTCCTCTCGGTCTTTTGCCGGTTCGTTTTGCGTCTTCTCTTGCTCGTTTGATTTCTTCAAAGTCAAAGCCGTTATGAGTTTTGAATCGGTTATCCTCAGCCGCCATTACGGCTTTTACCATATTAGGAGAAATTTCCTCAAAGCTCACCCAATCTTTCTCCAACCTTACTTCACGATTGTCATCAAAAGCCTGCTGAAAACATCTCTGCACCATGAGAAACGTAATCGGCGGATTAACCACCGTATATAGCGCAGTAAGCGACACAGTCAAAACAATGTAGGAAAGAATCACTATTCCAATCCATTTGAACACCTTTCCCACGGTTATCTTTTTTGATTTTCCTTTACTCATACGCTGATATTAGAGTTTTTTCTTTGCTTTTGGAGCGTTTTTTCTTGCAAAAATACAAAATATGTCTTCAAAAACTGCGTTTGACTCAAAAATATTCCATACCTTTGCAAAATTATGAAGAGAGCATTTTTAATTTTATATATATTGGTTGCCGTTTTGGGAGTTTCTTGTTCGAGTAAACACAAAAAACTCTTAGAGAGCAACGACCAAGATGCCAAATTCGAGGCGGCAATGAAGGCTTACGAAAGAAAAGACTACTTTCATGCCACTCAATTGTTCGAAAACTTGTTATTATATTCGAGAGGAAGAGAAAAAGCCGAGCTTGTAAATCTGTACTATGGCAAATCGCTTTTAGGTGGTGGGGATTACTATTCGGCAGCTTACCAATTTGAAAGCTTCGTTAAATGGTTTCCTTATTCGAAATACGCAGAGGAAGCATTGTTTCAAGCAGCCTATTGCAAATATCTTGAATCACCCGAATACTCTCTTGATCAGACATTGACAAAACAGGCTATCAACAACTTCCAAACCTACATTGACAAGTATCCAAAGTCAGATAAAGTTGAGCAAGCAAACAAATTCATGGACGAATTAAGAGAGAAACTCATCAAAAAGGACTATACAAACGCTTATAACTACTATAAGACTGAAGCATATCAAGCAGCACAAACAAGTCTTAAGAATTTCCTAAACAATTATCCCGATGCAACGCAGTATAGAGAAGATGCGATGTATTACATTGTACTTGCGGGATATGAATTTGCAGAAAAGAGCGTAGAAAGCAAACAAAAAGAACGCTACGAGATTGTTCTGATGGACTATGAACGCTATCAGGTTGTTTTTTCCAACATGACGGATAAAACGAAATCAGAAAAACTCGAGGGCATTTACAATAACGTAAAGAAGAAATTAGAAACGATTAACACGACATCAAATAAAGACAATTAGAAACATGGATTACAAGAAGACAAAAGCAGACACAAGTATCAAAACCAGAAATTTGAATGACTTTGTTAATGTTACAGGTAACGTTTACGAGTCTATTGCTATGTTAAGTAAGAGATCAGATCAGATTGCCGCAGACTTAAAACAAGAATTGTATAAAAAGATAGAAGAATTTGCAATAACCGAAGGAATGGATGAAAATTCCGAAAACCACGAACAAATAGAGGTTGCAAAATTTTACGAACAACTTCCAAAGCCTTACTTGATTTCTATAAAGGAATACTTGGATGATAAGTTGGTTTACAAAAAACCAACCACAGAAACTGCAGAAAACAAAGATAAATAAACATTCCGATAAATTCGGTACAGCCTTCATACGACTATGAAAGCAAATGTGGTGATTGCAATCAGCGGAGGAATAGCCGCATACAAGATACCGTTTTTGATAAGACTGTTCAGAAAAGCCGGACACAAGGTTAAGGTTGTTGTTACAAAAAACGCATTAAATTTTGTAACTGAAGCAACTCTTCAAACTTTGTCCGACAATCTTGTTTATAGCGATATGTTTGCAGGAAACAAAGATATGACGGAGCATATCAGCATAGCAGATTGGGCGGATTATTACATCGTTGCACCGGCTACGGCAAACATTATCGGTAAATACGCAAACGCTATTGCCGATGATTGTATTTCCACTACCCTTTTGGCATTTGACAAAGATGTTTTCTTAGCTCCTGCAATGAATACCAAGATGTATGCGAACAAAGGAGTGCAAAACAACTTGCAAATACTCGCCTCAAGAGGTGTAAACATTATTTCACCCAAATGCGGTGAGCTTGCGTGCGGAGCAAATGGTGATGGAAGAATGGCAGAACCAGAAGAGATTTTTGCTTTCGTAAACAACCACATTACCAAATCAAAAATACTTGCAGGCAAAACAATATGCGTTACAGCAGGACCGACGTACGAACAAATCGATCCAGTAAGATTTATCGGTAATAACTCATCCGGCAAGATGGGGTTTGCAATTGCAGAATCTCTTGCAGCAAAAGGGGCTTTGGTAAAGTTGATTGCAGGTCCTACCCACTTGAATACAAAAAACTGTAATATTGAAAGAATCGACGTAAAGTCCGCAGAGCAAATGTACAATGCAACAGTTAAAGAATTCGAACAAGCAGATGTTGCAATACTTTCAGCAGCCGTTGCCGACTATACGCCAAAAAACGTATTCTCTCAAAAAGTCAAAAAAGCAGATAACGTTCTCAACATAGAATTACAGCCAACCAAAGACATACTTGCTCAATTGGGAAGAATGAAAACTGATAAGCAAACTCTTGTCGGCTTTGCCTTAGAAACTAATGACGAAGAGAATAACGCAAAACAAAAATTGAGCAAAAAGAATCTTGATTTCATTGTCCTTAATTCGTTGAATGACAAAAACGCATGCTTTGGATTCGATACAAATAAAGTAACAATAATAGACTCAAACGGCAATATGACAAAAACAGACTTAAAAAGCAAGTCCGAAATCGCCGAAGATGTCGTTTCAAAGTTGATTGACACAATAAAAGAAAAAGAAAGCAAGTTTTAATTCTAAACATCGTCATATATGAAAAAGGTTTGGCTGTTATTATTTGCGATTCTTTTATCCTCAAATCTTATTTCTCAAGAATTTAGAATAAGTGTGAGTGTCAATTCCTCACAGATACAGGGAACAGATAAGACTGTATTTCAAAACATTCAAGAATTGCTCAACGAATTTATCAATCAACGCAGCTGGACCAATAAAACATACGAGGAATTTGAAAGAATCGAAGGAAGCATCTCGATAAACATCAAAACGCATGCAACCCAAGAAGATTTCTCTGGAGACATCAATGTTCAGCTTCGCCGTCCTGTTTATGGTTCAACTTACACCACAACTCTTCTAAACACACAAGAACAAGATTTTACTTTCAAATACATAGACGGACAAAGCTTTGAGTTCGAAGAAAACAACTATACAAGCAATTTGATTTCAACAATAGCCTTTTATCTCTATTATTTCTTGGCATTGGACGCGGATTCGTTCGAATTGAACGGAGGTACAGAGTATTTCAATATATGTAGTAATATTGTTACTGCCTCACAACGTTCTCCAAATAAAGGATGGAAACGTTCTGAAAACCAGAAAAACAAATATTGGATGTTGGAAAACTATACTAATACCACATATCGCTACTTGCGAGATGCGAGTTACCAATATCATCGTTTAGGATTGGATATGATGGGTGGTGAAAGCCAAGCTGAGGCTCGAAACAACATCATCGAATCTCTTGAAAACATAAAAAAAGCTCACAGAGAGAAATCAAACCTTGTTGCAGTTCAACAATTTTTTGACGCAAAAGCAGATGAAATTGTAAATATTTTCAAAGGTGCTCCCGAAAACGAAAAATCCAGAGTAATAACCTTATTAAAGGAAATAAACCCTGCTAATACCAACAAATACGAACAAATTAACCAAACAAGATAATACAGAATCAAAACACTATCTGTTACAGATAGTTTGAAGATTCGCTTCCCATATTAAACAACAAATCCAAACAAGACAAATCATTGACAAACTGAAACCTATCGCAAAAGGCTTGAAAATAAGGTTTGTTTTTGTATTCCTCCTTTTTATTTCTTTTAAAAAAAATATTACGAAAATCATTCTCGATTTCAGCAATATATTCTTTTGTTTTAGTCAATTCTATCTTAAGATTCATCTTATCAAACACCCAAGTTGTTATTCGAGTGTTTAGTTCGATAAGTTTTTCGGGCGAAGACATTATAATGTTTTCAATTTCCGGAAAATAATAATCGAAATACGCAGTCTTTCCATAAGCAGAACGAATTGCCCTCAAGTGATTGCGTTGCCACAAAGTTTTGTAATCAATCAACACATCTTGACTTGAAAGTCTTGCTTCTTTATTTCTTAACACAGGAACAACCAACGAAAGAACTCCGTTTGCAGAAAGAATATCCGCTCGGTTGCGAACAGTTTGTTTTATGTAGTGTTCGCAACCGTCAATCGTAATTCCTGAATATTGTCTTGCCAAAACAAAATACGAAATCGGCGGAAAATAAGACGTCGGAAAAAGATTCCTTACACTATCTGCCGATTGTAACTGACTCCAACTTGTCATCTGCAAAATAAAAATCTATCGAATACAACTCGCTTCCCAATCGCTCTTCGCCCCACTCCTCTTTGTCGGATTCAATATCCTTTACACCATTGTCTTTCAATAATTGTTCAATTTGCTTTGTGGTTTTGCCAACAATCTTTTCGCCAAACAAAGTCATATCTTCTGACTCTATGTTAATACAAACAAGATTTTCATTTGCATCTGTTTCAAAGAATAAAGACAATCCTTGTTCGTCATAATGCAATACGGTGGTGGGAATTTCAACCTCTTCACCTATCTGCTCAACTTCCGATGGTTTACCAATGATTCCAAGCACTTGTTCGACATTTTGTCCAAAAAGCAAATCGCCATAACCTTTTCTCAGCTCAATTACATTATTCATAATTAGCGGTTTTTGATTTAACAATATCGAATTCAAGAAACAAAAAATTAAAATCAAGATTCATTTCACTGAAATCAAGAATCAGTCGAACGAAACAAAGAATTAAAATTTCGAGACTTAAATCCGTCAAAATTTAGTTTTGCAATAATAGTTATTTTTTTTGTAACAGCCTAATTTTTCTCTCAAAAAAAATAATTTCAATTAAAAATTGATTTTTTTCGACAAAAAGATTCTTTATTTAGAAAAATAGAACTATATTTGCGGTCGGATAATCTGAATGTTTTTTTTAGATTATCATTAAGAACTTTTATAATACAAAATAATACATCAAAGAAATGGTGCAAATAAAATCTTTATCAGACTTGCAAGCTTTGAAAAAAAGTGCCCACGAAAGAATGGACACAAGAATCAAAGGCAAGAGAGATGATTTGGCTCAAGTGAAAGTTGCAATGGCTACTTGTGGAATTGCAGCCGGTGCCAAATCCGTTTTCGACTATATGTTGAAACAAGCCGACGAAAAGGGGTTGGAAATTATCCTAACTCAAAGCGATTGTATGGGACACTGCAATGCAGAACCGACTATTGAGGTTACACTTCCGGGAAAAGAACCTGTGGTGTTCGGAAATGTCGATAACGCAAAAGCAGATGAAATTCTCGATAAGTATATTGCCAAAGGCGAACTTGTTGATGGTGTAATCGCAAAGTAAATTCAATAACAAGGTTTATCAAATAAATTGGAGGAAACATATATGGCGAAATATAAAATGCATATCTTGGTCTGCGGAGGTACAGGCTGTACTGCATCTCGAAGCCAAGAGATTACAAAAAATCTTCAAGCCGCTTTGACAGAAAAAGGCTTGAATGAAGAAGTGCAAGTTATTCTTACAGGTTGTTTCGGTTTTTGTGAGAAAGGTCCTATCGTAAAGATTATGCCTGACAACACTTTCTACACAGAAGTAAAACCTGAAGATGCTCAAGAAATAATTGAAGAACACATTATAAAAGGTCGTAAGGTTACTAGATTGCTTTACACTGACCCTGAAAAGAAAGAACATGTTGCTGACGCTAAGCACATGAATTTCTACAAAAAACAATTACGTATAGCTTTGCGTAACTGTGGATTCATCGATCCTGAAAACATAGAAGAGTATATTGCAAACGACGGATACGCTGCTGTTGCAAAATGTTTGACAGAGCTAACTCCTCAACAGGTTATTGATGAGATTAAATTGTCTGGCCTAAGAGGTCGTGGCGGTGGAGGATTCCCTACAGGTGTTAAATGGGAAATTGCTTCTAAGAACCATGCTGATCAAAAGTATGTTGTTTGTAATGCAGACGA
>DEPP01000046.1:0-4322 GCA_002358835.1 Bacteroidales bacterium UBA3389 | reverse complement strand
GTGCATTCATGGACAGAAGTATTTTGGAGGGAGACCCTCACTCTGTTATCGAAGCAATGACTATTAACGGTTATGCAATAGGTGCTACAAAGGGTTTGGTTTACATCCGTGCTGAATATCCATTGGCTATTGACAGATTGCAAACTGCTATCAAGCAAGCAAGAGAATATGGCGTTTTAGGTAAGAATCTTTTCGGTTCTGGCTTTGATTTTGATATTGAATTGCGTTTTGGAGCCGGTGCTTTCGTATGTGGAGAAGAAACTGCTTTGATTCACTCTATGGAAGGTAAGCGTGGTGAACCTACTTTCAAACCACCGTTCCCTGCTCAAAGCGGATACTTACAAAAACCTACGAACGTAAATAACGTAGAAACGTATGCAAATATTCCTATCATAATATTGAAGGGTGCTAACTGGTTTAACAAAATAGGTACTGAAAAATCAAAAGGTACAAAGGTATTTGCTCTTGCCGGACAAATAAACAACGTAGGTTTGATCGAAGTTCCTATGGGTATAACCTTGAGAGAGGTAATTTATGAGATAGGTGGAGGAATCAAGAACGGAAGACAGTTCAAAGCTGTTCAAACAGGAGGTCCTTCAGGTGGTTGTTTGACAGAAAAACACCTTGATACACCGATAGATTATGATAACCTTATAGCAGCAGGCTCAATGATGGGTTCAGGCGGTATGGTTGTTATGGATGAGACATCTTGTATGGTTTCAATCGCTAAGTTCTATCTTGAATTCACTTGCGAAGAAAGTTGCGGAAAATGCTCTCCTTGTCGTATAGGTAATAAGAGAATGTTGGAGATACTTGATAAGATTACAAAGGGTCAAGGAACTATGGAAGACCTTGAAACATTGAAGAATCTTGCAGGAGTAATCAAAGACACAGCTCTTTGTGGCTTGGGACAAACATCACCAAACCCTATCCTATCTACAATAAACAATTTCTGGGATGAGTATGTGGAACACGTTAAAGACAAGAAATGTAGAGCCGGTGCTTGTAAGTCGTTGATGCAATATGTAATCGATCCTGAACAATGTGTGGGTTGTACATCTTGTGCAAGAAATTGTCCTGTTAATGCAATACAAGGAGAAAAGAAATCACCACATCACATAAACCAAGAAACATGTATTAAGTGTGGTACTTGTATTGAAAAATGTAAGTTCAATGCAATCAGCATCAAATAAAGGTAAGTGTTGAACAAAAAAAGGTTTTAGAAAAATGGAAATGATAAATTTAACGATAGACGGCAAAGCTATTCAAGCCGAAAAAGGACAAACAATCTTAAAAGCTGCCCGTAAGTTCGGCATTGACATACCTACACTTTGCTATTATGAATTGAATGGACAGAAACTTGAAAACAAACCAGGTGGATGTCGTGTTTGCGTTGTCGAAGTTGAAGGAAGAAAGAATCTTGCTCCTGCTTGTGCAACGGAAGTTATGGAAGGAATGGTTGTGCATACACATTCTCTTAGAGTGGTTAATGCAAGAAGAACAGTTGTAGAGTTGATTCTATCTGACCACCCTGCAGATTGTTTGACTTGTTCAAAGAGTGGAAACTGCGAATTGCAGACTTTGGCACAGAAATTGGGAATCCGTGAAATTCCTTTCAAAGGAGAACAATCTACATATAGAAAAGACAACTCTCCTTCTATCATAAGAGATGTTGATAAATGTATTATGTGTCGTCGTTGCGAAACTGTATGTAACGAACTTCAAACAGTAGGTGCTTTAAGTGCAGTAAACCGTGGATTTGAAGCAGTAGTTGCAACAGCCTTTGAGCAAGACCTTGTAAAATCTACTTGTACTATGTGCGGACAATGTGTAATGGCATGTCCAGTTGGAGCATTGAGCGAAGTAGATCAAACAAGACAAGTAATAAATGCAATAAGCAACCCACAAAAAACAGTTGTTGTACAAACAGCTCCTGCAGTTCGTGTTGCTTTGGGTGAAGAATTCGGTTACCCTGCCGGCACAATAGTAACAGGAAAAATGGCTGCAGCTTTAAGAAGAATTGGTTTCGACTACGTATTCGATACAGACTTCACTGCAGACTTGACAATCATGGAAGAAGGTACTGAGATGTTAGGCAGAATCAAGAAATTCATGGAAGGAGACAAAGATGTAAAACTTCCTATCTTGACTTCATGCTGTCCGGGTTGGGTAAACTTCTTTGAAACCAACTATCCTGATATGTTAGACGTGCCTTCAACAGCTAAGAGTCCACAACAAATGTTCGGAGCCGTTGCAAAGAACTATTGGGCTGAGAAATTAGGCATCAAGAGAGAAGACATGGTTGTTGTATCTATCATGCCATGTGTCGCTAAGAAGTATGAATGCCAAAGAGATGAGTTCAAAGTTGACGGAAACCATGATGTAGATTACTCATTGACCACACGAGAATTGGCAGAGTTGATTAAGCAATTCAATATCGACTTCACATCATTACCAGAAGAAGATTTCGACATGCCATTGGGAGCATCTACCGGAGCAGCAGTAATATTCGGTGCAACAGGTGGAGTTATCGAGGCAGCAGCTCGTACAGCTTACGAAGTATTCACAGGAAAGACATTGGGCAAAGTTGATTTCACCGAATTGAGAGGTTTGGAAGGCGTAAGAGAAGCTACAATAGACTTCGACGGAACCCCTATCCACTTGGGTATAGCTCACGGATTAGGTAACGCAAGAAAGCTTTTGGATCAAGTACGCAAAGGAGAAGTACAATATCACGCAATAGAAGTGATGGCTTGTCCTGGTGGATGTATCGGAGGTGCCGGACAACCATATCATCACGGCGATTTCTCAATCGTTGAAAAACGTCATGAGGCAATATATCGTGAAGATCAAGGCAAGGAACTTAGAAAGTCTCACGAAAATCCATACGTTAAACAATTGTATGATGAATATTTCGGAACTCCTTGCGGTGAAAAATCACACCACTTGCTACACACACATTATTTTGACAAATCAAAACAAGTTGAAGTCGAAGCCTAACCATCAAAAACGAAAAAGAAAATGGCAAAAGTAAAGTTATCAGAAGATAAAATCAAAAAGATAAAAGAGATTTGTGCCTCTTTCGGCAACAAACCCGGCGAAGCAATCAACGTATTGCACAAAGTACAAGGTGAATACGGCTATCTGCCTGCAGAAGTTCAAGAATTGATTGCTTTGGAATTGAATGTACCTGTTGCAACCATATATGGTATAGTTACATTCTACTCTTTCTTCACCATGATACCAAAGGGAGAACACCCAATCTCAGTATGTATGGGTACAGCTTGCTATGTAAGAGGTGCAGAAAAAGTATTGGAAGAGTTTAAGCGTCAATTAGGTATCGGAATAGGCGAAACCACTCCTGACGGTAAGTTTTCACTCAACTGCTTGCGTTGTGTGGGAGCCTGCGGTTTGGCACCGGTTGTAATGATTGGTGATAAGGTTTACGGACGTCTAACTCCTGATATGGTAAAAGACATTATAAACGAATACAACTAAGAGAAGAATAAACTCTTATAAAGAAACGGGGAATTCTTTCTTGAATTCCCCGTTTTCTTTTTTGATTTCAGCAAAATGAAACAAAGAATCATTTTTCTAAATCTTTGTTTTATTTTCACCAAAGAAAACTTGCGGATTATCTCCCTTTGAAACTATACAAAAAAGCAAAGTTCCGCCATTATTTTGTTCAGTTATAACCTCAAAAATATGTAATTGTGGCTTCGTTAATTTTTTTTCTTAGAAAAAGACTTGACAAATGTGAAATTTGTTTTATCTTTGCAAAAGCGAAAGCAACTGAGGCGAAGAGCCTCCCATTAAACAGGAAGTCATTTTGGCTTCCTGTTTGTATTTTTATCAAGATATGATGCAACTATTACAAAACATTTCTTGAAAAAGACTTGACAGATTAAAATTTGTTGTATTTTTGCAAAAGTAAAAAAACGATAACCAAGTGCCCAACATTTTGTCGTAGGATCCAGGAGGTTGTCGTTTTTTTTTATTTCTTGTTTATGTCTCTTTTATTTATCACTTTTGCGTCTGTTACATTGTTTGCAGAGCATTTGACAGTTGTCTTTGTCGGTTTTTCCGCCTTTTGACCATGGCAAGATATGGTCTGCTTCCATTTCTTCAAAGGAAAAATGTTCTCCGCACTTGACACAGATTCCAAATTGCCCTTCATAGGCGTAGCGTTTGTCGCTTTCTTTGAATTGACGTATGTTTAAGTGTTTTTCATCGCCGAATAAGACGTATTGATATATGCCTTTGCGATTTGTAACGTCTTCATCTTGCATCAATTTTGCGACTTGTTCTTCCAATTTCTTTGA
>DEPP01000006.1:1381-3370 GCA_002358835.1 Bacteroidales bacterium UBA3389 | reverse complement strand
CACCTTGCCTTTCGGTAGGTTGCCGGCGGTCATAGGGCTTGTCCCTCACGCACTCTTTATAGGCATATTTATTATATTGTTACTTATTTCTTCTGTCAAGGTGTAAATCAGTCTTGGTCGAAGTAATCAGGCGAAGCATCAAGCATAATTTCATACTTACCATCTTTGACCATAATGTAACCACTAATATCACCAATCACCGGTCTAACATCTCCATCATCAAGAGCGTGATATTGATAGAAGTCATCAAAATCTGCTTGGGTAATTTCGGTATCACCGGCTTTACAGAACGACTCAAAAACATCTGTTGCTGCTTCAAGAGTATCAACAGTGGTATAAATTCTTAAATCAGAGCCAAACATTCCTTCGTAGTTGGAGTTGATCAACTCTATTTTCACGGTTCCGAGATTAGCGATATAGGCAGGAGCATTTTTGTATGCATTAAGTCTAAACTCTGTGCGATAGTATTCATCGCTCTGAATGTCAATTTCACTTGGATCAAGAATAGGTGTTTTAGCAACCTTATTGTATTCTGCAATAAACAGATCTAAGTTGCTATGTTTAGTTTTCTCAACAGAAGGCTGTTCAGTTTCAGGACTTTCAGTTTCTTTATTCTCGGTTTCATCGTTCTTTGTTTCAGATTGACTTGGAACAACATTGTTGTCGGAAGGTTCGACTTCAGACATATCACAAGCAGTTAAAGAAACAAGCAATAGAGAAACAAGCAGTATTGTTATTAATTTTCTCATTACTTTCTCCTTTCAGACACTTAATTATTAATGTTGGGATTTGAGAACATTATCACTGTGTTTAGACCGGAAGTTGAACTCAATTCGAGTTCACCATACAAACAAATCGGCAACTGTCTGTTGTCCTTAAAGCGTCTATCCGGTCCACCTGACTTATTAACATACTTCCACGTTTGACCAACGACTTGTGCATCTCTTGGTACACTCTCGCTTTCTATAAAACGAGTAGTATGAGCATTTGAATCAATGTCTGAATAATTCAACGCACCGATTTTACTTCCTTGCATAATGAAAAGTTTATCAGGTAAGAAAAGCAAGGTTTCTTTTCCCGCTTTGAAAGAAGCTACCTGAAGATTAGCTTTAAAAGGAAAAGGTGCTTTAGTTGCAGCTTTACAAGCAGTCCTATTAACCGTGTTACTTGCACCGGAAGCATATTTTCTGTCAATGACTTTACTTGTCTGCATTATTCTCCAAACTTTGGCGCACTCTGCAATCTTAATCATCGGTTTCATTCTTTCATCGACTATGGACTGCTGATCGTCATCAATAGAATAATCCAAGTCAATAGAGCCTTTTGTTTTAACGTAAATTTTCAACGCTAAAAAGGCGGCAGCAAACAGAAACATTACAGGAAATCCGAATCCCCATATTACCGTTATCCATAAGCCAATGGTAGATACCTTATTTAGTTTTAATGCTTTACTTGCAGATGCAAGCATATCTTCCAAACCTTCAGATACCATTGCAGTAGCTACGTTATTGACAATATTTTGTGTGTCATAGTGATTGTTGTCAATCGACTGAACGGGTTGCTGATTGGCAGGATTACTACCACGTCCCGAATTACCTCTGTTATTCTTTCCGGTTTCGTGAACATAAGAAATGCCCGTGCCGGGAATAGATGCGGTTCTTCGTGTCGTACCTCTTGCGGTTTTTGTGACACGATAACCTTTAACACCCCAACTATAACCAATGCCTGATTTGCTCAGATTAATTCTAAATCCTCCGCCTAAGTTGATACTTTTTCTGTATCTAAAACCCATCTCTATTCCTCCTTTTACTCAAGATTACTAACGGGTGTAAAACCATTAGTTTCATTGAAATCCATATTGTGTTTGAATTGCTGCAAGGTGTCTGACGGATCAATATAACCAAACTTAACTTTTGATAGACTCTGCCTATCAAAATCAACTGATAGAATCGTTTTTCCATCCAACACCGAGTGAACGATAGTATTTCT
>DEPP01000006.1:0-1266 GCA_002358835.1 Bacteroidales bacterium UBA3389 | reverse complement strand
TTACTCATTGAACGTTTTGCTTCGGCTAAAGCATTTACATTAACGTTGAACTCAACTTCAATCTTCTTTGCATCGTCTGTGCCAAATTCATAGTTGCTACCGTACATCAGCAAATCATCAAGAGGATTTACCTCGTAAATTAACTGCAAATAGGTATCAATATCTCCCGCAAGTATTTTAGAGGAAACACTATGATAATAAGACCACATTTGCTGATTATAGGTTTCATCAGGAGCAACGGGCGAAACTAATACTTCCGTCCAATCAATCGAATCATCACTTGCTTTATGTATTGATTTGAGCGAATTTGTATCAAGTTGCTCTACCGTATCAAAGTCAATCGGTGTGCTTAGTTCATAATTTGACGGAGCTGAAGATGTAAAGTTGTTTTGTTCTGCAACCGAACTTTCAGGCGTATAGTCCTGATGAGTGTCATTATATGTAGGCTCAGAATAATATGTTGGTCTTTCCTGACGGGTCTGAGTATTTCTTCTGTTGTTTTGTGTTCTTGTGTTTTTGGTGTCTACATAATACAATCCCGTACCAGGAATACCAACACTTGTAGTCACTCTACCACTCGTATGGAATGTTTTTCTAAAGCCGGGGACACCCGTACTAACAGACATTCCCGTTGTACCAAAGTTCAGTTTTACGCCGGGTATAATTGATATACTTTTTCTGAATCGAAGTCCCACTTAAACACCCCCTAAAATAATACTTGCATCATCAAGCGATCCATTGTTTCTTGCTAACTTGATCATTTCAATACAAGCAACTTCGTTTAGTCCGTGTTCTTCGATAATATCTTCCATTTGGTCAACACTTAAATAATCGTGTATCCCGTCAGACGTTATCATTACCGGAGCTGCTAAAGGCTCAATGTAAGTAACCTTCACCTTGAATAAATCTTGAGATCCACCACCAAAGCAAGCTGTAATCTCATTTTTCCGTTCAAATGAATCGGCATCTTCCGGAGCTAATTGACCTGTTGCAAGAAGATAGTTCAAAGTTGTATCATCGGTGGTTAGTTGCTTCAAATATTTCCTGCTTTGCAGAAGATAAGCACACCTTCCCCCTTAGACTTCTTGTCACCAAATCCTGGCTTGAGGAACAATTGGAGAAAAAAACCACATCTCAAATTTGTCAAGAGCTTGGCACTTCATTCTCTGTGATTAACCGTTTGGTTAAAATATATGAGATAAAGAAGAAACCGCTTCTCAAAGATGTGCTCACATCCGAGGTTCTTTACGGTCTCTTTGTCGAACA
>DEPP01000026.1:6277-6627 GCA_002358835.1 Bacteroidales bacterium UBA3389 | reverse complement strand
CGATGGAGGGAACGAGGCAAACAACGCATATTATTGACCGTTGCCAAGACAAATACTTCTTTACCTTTAGCCTCATCAATACAAGACTGAACGGTAACATATTCTTCAGCATCGGGATGACGTTCATCGCCGTTAGCAAACTTGTCCATATCATCCAAAAGTACAATGGACGGAGCGTTTTCGATTGCTTTTTCAAAGGTGGCTTTAATCACCTTTACAAAATCGCCATTAGGTTGGTCCTTTCGACAAACAAACGCTTTACGACCACTTTCTTCAATAACGGCACTTGCCATCAAAGATTTACCAACACCGGGCTCACCGTACAAGAGAAGGCCTCTGGGCGAAGAAAC
>DEPP01000026.1:4927-6212 GCA_002358835.1 Bacteroidales bacterium UBA3389 | reverse complement strand
GAGTAACCAATAATCTTATCAAATTTGCTCATATGTATTACCTCTTTCTTTTAGTGTATCTTTATTATACGATTTTTTATGTACCATTTTTGGTGTCTAACAAGCAAAGCCGATTTTGGGTTTTGATTCGATTTTGATTTCCGGAATCACAATATCAACAGCTTTGATTGTTGTGATTTCTTCGGTAGTAATATCTTCAAAATCGTATTCAAGTAATCGTGAAGCCTGATTCATTTTAGCTTGTTCAAGAACGTTGCGCACATAGCGACCGTTGCCGAAATCACTTTGCTTTCTTGCTGTCTCAAATATCGTTCCAAGTTTTTGGAGAGCAGCATCTTCAAGAGATATTCCCTTGTTTTTACCGATTAACGCAGCAATTTTACAAAGTTCATCGGCATCATAATCTTCAAAAGGAACATGGAAAGCAATTCGAGAACGCAAACCAGGATTTTTCTGCAAGAATTTTTCCATTTCATCGGGATAGCCGGCAAAGATAACAACAACATCCTCGCGATGATTTTCCATTTCTTGAACAATGGTGTTAATTGCCTCATCACCGAATGACCCACTACGGTCATCTACAAGAGAATATGCCTCATCAATGAACAACACACCACCAATAGCCGCTTTAAATTTTGATTGAACAGTTTGCGCTGTCCAACCAACATATTTACCTACCAAATCGCCTCTGCCTACTTCAACAAGTTGGCCTTTGGAAAGCAGGCCGTTATCTTTCATAATGCGAGCAAAAAGTCTTGCCGCAGTTGTTTTTGCGGTTCCGGGATTTCCCTTAAATACCATATGCATTGCAGGGGTATCACGTTTGAGCCCTTTTTCCTCATAAAGTTTTTGCATCTTATAGTAATTTAAGGCCTTTTGAATTACTGACTTAGCTTCTTTAAGACCAATCATATCTTGAAGTTCATCATAAGCAGATCCCTTCGGCGTTGCTTTTACAACTTCTTGTTTGGCTATTTTCAAATCTTTATATTGAGGGTAGATTGCGGTTTTAAGTTTGTTGTTATACCATTCATCAAATATGGCGCGCAAGTCCGGAGCAAGATACCCTTTATCTGCTTCCAGTTTTGCAAATAACGCTTTATCTGTCCTAACCTTATTTTCTTTTGCTAACATTTTAAGGAAAGAACCAGCTTGTTCACCATCTACAAAATCCTCTTGAATTTCCACGAAAGTCATAGTGCCAAGGTTTTCATAAAACAACGATTTAGCCTTTTTGCATTCACGAGGCAAACAAATAACGGTCAGTACCTGATTGCGGTAACGC
>DEPP01000026.1:0-4755 GCA_002358835.1 Bacteroidales bacterium UBA3389 | reverse complement strand
CCGGGCTTGAAATCAAGGAAACTGTATCGTTTGCTGCTAAGCCTGTTATTTGCATACAACGCTTGAAGTAACGTTTTATATGCCTCTCTGCGAGTATCTCTATCATCGGTTTGAAGAATGTAATGCACGGGATGTCCGTAAGGTTTAGAACTCGCTCCGCCGCCATAAATTCGACCCAGTTCCGGCAAAAAGGTTTTATTCAATAAATATTTTTCGGCATTCGAAAAAACTTCTGATTGGCTTCTCTCATCAATAATGTTTTCGCCAAAATCAATGCTTCTGCCACGACGTCCACTTATTTTATCTAAGCCATACTTTTCCATCACTTCATCGTCGTCAGCTATGTAGTCTTGACGATCAGCACTACATAAAAGGTTTTGAATACTGTTAAAGGTGATTTCCGTTACAACAATATCAGCGAGCTCACATTCGATGTGTTTTAAATACGCTTTTAAGGTTTCTCTAATTTTACCTTGACGCTCTGCGATAACACCAACCGTTAAAATACCATCAGAGGAATTGGAAACAAAGAAAAAAGAATCGCGACAAAATTTCTCATTAAATTCATCGCTTTTTATTGCTATTCTTCTGACGTTAGCGCGATGAGCTTTTCTGCTATCCTCGTTTTCGGCATCAATTTTAACCAGTGAGCCTTCAATTTTATAAAACAACATACATTCTTCCTCCAAATTTTAATCAATCATTCATCTCACTATAATATTTATACCATAACTAATGCACCAAAAACGGGAGGTCAACATTTCTCTTTCGTTTGCCGATAGTCAATCATTCTTTTTTGACCGATAACTTATCAAAAAGCACTTGTTTTTCGTCTTCCAATTTCTTGATTTTCTTCTCTATGCCGGAGCAATACTGAATTTGGTTTTTAAGATTTTCTTTCTTTTCCTCAAGTTCATCATAACGCTTTTCAACAGAAGCAACTTGGTTTTTGAACTTTTCAAAAAAGTTGGAAAGTCGAGTTTTATTTCCAGAAATGCTATCTCCAAATTCGACGTAATATTCCGTATGCAAGCGCTCAAATATCAGAAACTGCTTTTTCTCGGATTGAGTGTGTGAAAATCGCAAAGAAAATTCTCCAATCTTAGCAATCTCTCGATCGTGAGAGAAAGCGCCAAGCTTTGACGTAACGATTTCTGCAATCGAAGAGCATCCTGTTCTTAAATCGACAATGTTCTTCTCCACGTATTCTGCGTTTTGAGTGGTTTTCTCACGTCTTAAATCAAGTTGCTTTTGTTCTTCATCAATCCGTTTGATGTCAAGCTTTGCAGTTTCTTTTTGCATAATTTCTTGGCGGAGAACAAGTCGCGCATTACGAAGCGCATTTTCTTTTTCCACATACTCCTTCATAAGAGGTTCAGATAGTGCTAACGCCTTAACCTGAGCATAATTCAATTCGTCATTTGTGAAATCTTCAATACTGCGCGTAGTACTGTTTCCGCTAAGAAATTGAGATATGAAATGCTGTTTTGTTTGAAGAATCTGCCAGGAGTAAGAATCAAAGCTTCCTTCAACGATATATCTATAAATTTTAATCTCGTCGTTTTCATTGCCTCTGCGCAAAATTCTTCCTTCACGCTGAACCATATCCGCAGGTCTCCACGGAACATCGACGTGATGAATTGCTTTTAGTTTTGTCTGTACATTGGCGCCGATTCCGAGCTTAAAAGTAGAGCCCATCAAGATTCTAACTTTTCCGGAGTTTACTGCATCATAAAGTTTAACTTTCTGCTCCTCGTTTTTGCACGAATGGATAAAAGCAATTTCTGAAGCCGGTACACCGCATTCTATAAATCGAGCTTTCAAATCCTTGTATACGCTGTATCGTGAATTCTGGGGTGTAGAATAATCGCAAAAAATCAATTGTGAACAGCCCTCGTGTTTTTTGTAAATATCCATTACATTTTCAATGCAATGATGGATTTTACAATGCTTATCATAAGGCTGTTCCTCATCTACAAGTTCAAGGGAGAGAGCAGCCTTGCGTCCATCTGTGCTGATCTTCAGCATATTATCTTCGGACTTACCCACCTTCTTATCTCGAATGTTTTCAGTTCGCTTATACAACTTTTGCATATATGCGTCAAGTTCAGGCCCTTTTTCGATGACTACGTCATTATATCCCAAGAAGTTTGGTAACCCCTCCGGAGTTACATTGTGAAAAATAGAGATTTGACCAAACATTTTGGCAAGCTCAGGAAGATTAAAAAATTCCTTAAAGCGCTCAACGATTCTAAATCCCGAGGTATCTACGTCAACCTCGCAAACACTTTCAATGCGCGCAAAGCTTTTCGCCCAGTTATCAAATCTTTCCAAGCCCTTTGCTTTCAACTCGTCAAATTGCAAGAAGCACTGCATTGTATAGGTATCTGCAATCGAATTGCATAGGGGAGTTCCCGTTGCAAACACAACGCCTCTACCGCCGTTGTTTGCTTGAACACAATGGGCTTTATGAAGCATAGCAAGGCACTTGTTTGAACCCTTGGCATTAATACCTCGTGTGAATTTCATCGATGTTCGCAGAGGAATATTTTTGAAATTATGTGCTTCATCCACAAACAGAGTATTGATGTCAAGATCATTAAAAGCAATCAGTGTCGGAGATGTTCCGGAGCAGGTAATCAGCGAGTCCATCGTTTTCTTCACATACTCAACTTCTCTCTGAATGCTACTGGTTGCATTTGGAAAAATTGTGCCGCGAAGCTCATGGATACGAGATTCAAAACCCTTTATCGTATCTTGCATTTCTCCAAGAAGGTAGTCAAACGAAAGTGGAATCATATCAAAACAACTGTACGCGATGATCACTCCGTCATAGTCTTCCTTTTGAATTTGAGAGAGCACCTTGTTGCGCTTCTCTGGGGTGAATGACTTAGGTTCTACCGCTAAAACCTTAGCTTTGGGATAGAGGTCTGTAAACATTTTCTCCCATTGCCCGACAATGTTATTGGGTACAACGAACATGTTTTTTCTGGAGAGCCCACTTTTGCGCATCTCCATAGCGGCGGCAATCATTATGTATGTTTTTCCAGCTCCAACGTCAAAGGAAAGAAGTGTATTAGGCGTTGAAATGATTTTCTGGACAGCATTTTTCTGATAATCGAACAAAGAGATATTAGGATTCTTGCCGTCAAATTCAATGTTGCTTCCATCATAAACTGGTATTTCGTATTCACCAAAAATGCGGTTATATGCCTCTTCAACCTCCCAGCGCCTATCCTCATCCTTCCATATCCATTCCTTGAATGCATCTTGAATGACTTTCTGCTTTTCGATTGCGGCGATTGTGGCTGCCTCGTCAAATTTTGTTCCGTTGTGTATCTTGATCTGCCTCAAATTCAGTGTACATTCAAGAATCTGCATCGCGTTAAAACGCTGTGTTCCGTAAATTAAAACCAATTCCGGATGAGAATAACTTTTGTATTTTTCTACGTGCCAATATCCCGTTATTTTTTCATGTTGAACAATGGGAATTTTCTTATCTGGAACAGACATCCCTGAATTTGCATCGTATTTATAATAGTACCGCTGAGGCACATTAAGCACTTCTATGGCGAATTGAGAGATAATTTCGGCGGATACCCACGGAACTCCGAGTGACACTTCGATGTCGGTGTAAGGAATCTTATGAGCTTGCTGTTGTCTGATTCTGTATTCTTCTTCCACACGGATTGTATGTTCTTCCTTCAACCGTTTTTTCTCAACAGCTCGTTTATAAATAGCCATCCATTTATCCAATGTGAATTCCGCAAGATTTTCTTCGGAAAGTCGGTCAATCATTTCATCTTCGGATGAAAAAGATTCTGGGAGATTTTCTGCACCACTTTCACTTTTTATCGTGTAATCTTTGGCATCGAATATTGAATAATCGCGATCTAACAGTTCAGCGGCAATTTGTTTGCCGAGCAAAGTTGGCTCGACCTCAGCCGCAATCTTTTCGCAGAGGAACGGCTTTTCTTTCTGCGCATAAAGAGGCAGTTTGTTTTGAATCAAAATATTCTTTAATTCAATTTTCCAAAGCAGAGCCAATTGTTTAAGACGTTTGACTGATTTGTTGGGTTTGGCAGAACGAATCAATTTAATTTCGTACTGCTCAACTGCGAAAATGCCCCATTCATCAGGAATTCGTAATTCGATGGATTTCATGTGGGACATTCCGACAACAATATAATTTTCGTCAAAAAAATGATTATATGCGGCAATCTGTCTCGGTAACCGTTCGTAATTATCGCTATCACTTTTAATCTCAAAACCGGTAAGCTTATCGGTTACAAGCATCAAGTCGCAAATAGAGGAACCAATGCTTTTTTCTTGATAAATTCTATATTTATCGTGCTGAATTTTCAAATATTCAATTAAGATTTTTCGTATTTCTTTGTCCTGCATACAATCGCTCCTTTATTTATTATCCTAATTCATAACTCATTTCACCTCAGTAATTTCATATTTCTTGCAATAACTAGAAACTTTGGATTCTTTAGGGCAAGTAACAGTCAGCTTTTCTTTTTTGGGATAAAGAATAGAAGGCATTGAGTTATAAACCTCAATATCAGAATCCTTCGCCTCCAACTCCGTTCCGAAAGCGCCAACTTCAAGTTCTGCATCATCTTCAAAAATGATATGCGTGTTATCACTATGAGTCATAAATGCCAAAGCACCAATTGCACGAACGGAGGACGGAACGATGATTTCAACATTACGTGCATTTATGGCAAATGCACGATAATCCAAAATTTT
>DEPP01000004.1 GCA_002358835.1 Bacteroidales bacterium UBA3389 | reverse complement strand
TTAAATTCCTAACAGCCTTATCTGTATGACAAGATAATTGATTAAATAAAACGTGTGTTTTTAGTTGAACTATTGCTGCTTCTGCGGTTAAAGTTCCTTTTTCGTAGAGAGAGATTGTTGCGTATAGTTGGTCATTTGCAACTGGCCCCATAACATAATCATAGTTATGAGTGTTTTCTCCTTTTCTATTTTGAACAACAAAATTCAACCAATCCTCGGTAGGGCCATCATAGCGTAATACGCTATAAGAAATATCTGTAAGCATCGTTTCGTCAAAATCAAATACAGACACCATTGCTCTTTTTGAATTTTCTCTACGTTGTTTCAACAAAGCCCATCTTTGTGCTTGTTCTAAACTTGTGGTAAGATAAAAGCCTTGTCCAAAATCCGTGGTAACACGACCTCGTTTTACACTAGGTTTACGAACTATCATTGTTGAGCCATGATATAGTTTCATGAGTTTCTACGTTTTTTTAAATACAGATCAATTTCTTCTAAAATATATTCTTCTCCTTGTGTGTGAAGGATATCAAAATTGCCTTTCAAATAATCTGTAACCTCTTTTCGTTCAAATAAAGAATATACTTCTAAAGGGTTCTTCCCTTGTTTTATAGAATATCTTTCTATGCAGAATATCACAAACAATAGTTCTCGCGATGTAAAATCTATTTTTTCTCGTTTTTTAGTCTTTTCTAATTCAATATATAATTCTTCAACAGGAAGATACCACCACTTTGCTTCAGAATCATATAGTTTTGAATAAAACTCAGAATTGTAAAGATAACACAACGCGTCTTTTGCAGACATTTGTTTCTTACGAGCAACAACTTCTACCAACTCTGCTATTTTCAACGGAACTATTGATTCTTCTATATTTTGCATAAATTAAATTTATCTACAATTATCTCCCTTCGTACATCTCTTCGTAGTACTTTTCGTATTCTCCGGAAGTGATGTTGTCCATCCATTCTTGATTATCCAAGTACCAACGAACGGTTTTTTCTATTCCTTCTTCAAATTGCAGACTTGGTTCCCAGCCAAGCTCTTTTTGCAATTTTGTCGAGTCTATCGCATAACGCATATCGTGTCCTGCTCTGTCGGTTACGTATGTAATTAAATCTAAATCCGGGAATGCGCTATCAGGCAGTGAGCTTTGTGCAGTGAGTTGTGAGCAGCTCATCGCTCGTTGCTCATCGCTCAAAGCAACCCGACCTAAAGCAATATCAACAGTCTTAATAATCACCTTAATCAAGTCGATATTCTTCCATTCGTTGAATCCGCCGATATTATATGTTTCTGCAATCTTGCCGTTGTGAAAAATCATATCTATTGCTCTTGCGTGATCTTCCACATAAAGCCAATCGCGTACGTTTTCTCCTTTTCCATACACAGGAAGTGGTTTGCGATGACGAATATTATTGATAAAAAGTGGTATAAGTTTTTCAGGAAATTGATATGGTCCATAGTTATTTGAGCAGTTTGTTACAATAGTCGGCATTCCGTATGTGTCGTGATATGCTCTTACAAAATGGTCGCTACTTGCTTTTGCCGCTGAGTATGGCGAGTGTGGGTTATATTTTGTTGTTTCACAGAAAAACTCATCGCCGTATGCTTTGTGTCCTCCCGATGAAGCAAGTGTTTGAAATGGTGGTTCAATTCCCTCGGGGTGATTCATCTCCAAGGCTCCATAAACCTCATCGGTTGATATATGATAAAAACGCTTTCCTTCGTATTTTTCAGGTAATGATTCCCAATATAGTTTTGCTGCTTGAAGAAGTGACAGCGTTCCCATTACATTTGTTTTTGCAAAAGTAAATGGGTCTTTTATGCTTCTATCTACATGACTTTCTGCTGCAAGGTGAATTATCGCATCAACCTTTTCGTCTTGCATAAGTTGATAAAACGCCTCAAAATCGCATATATCCATCTTTACGAATTTGTAATTTGGTTTATCTTCCACATCTTTAAGATTCGCCAAATTACCTGCGTATGTAAGTTTATCAAGATTTATGATATTATATTCTGGATACTTATTTACAAATAACCTTACCACATGCGAGCCAATAAACCCCGCTCCTCCTGTTATTACTATATTGCGTTTCATTCGTTATTGTAAGATTATTCGTTTATGAGTTTTAACAAATATTGCCCATACTGATTCTTAATCATTGGTTGAGCTAATTCTCTCATCTTTTCTTCACTTATCCAACCTTTTCTGTAAGCTATACCTTCAAGACATGCTATCTTTAATCCTTGTCTTTTTTCTATTACTTCCACAAAAGTTGAAGCTTCTGAAAGCGAATCGTGTGTTCCTGTGTCAAGCCATGCAAATCCTCTGCCAAGTGTTTGTACTTTAAGCTGTTTATCTTCCAAAAATCTTTGGTTTACAGTTGTTATTTCAAGTTCTCCTCTTGCCGATGGCTTAATGCTTTTTGCTACTTCTACAACTTTATTAGGGTAGAAATACAATCCGGGAACTGCATAATTAGACTTTGGATTTGTTGGTTTTTCTTCCAATGATAAACAATTACCTTCCGAATCAAATTCTGCTACTCCATATCTTTCAGGATCTGCTACCCAATATCCAAATATTGTTGCTTTATTATCTTCTTTTGCTGCTTGCACTGACTCTCTTAACATTTTGCTAAACCCTGCTCCATAGAAGATATTATCTCCTAAAACCATACAAACATTATCTTTTCCGATAAACTCTTCTCCTATTATAAAGGCTTGTGCAAGTCCATCTGGTGAAGGTTGTTCTGCGTATGAGAAATTTACTCCGTAATCCGAGCCATCTCCAAGCAATCTCTTAAAACCTGGTAAATCGTGTGGAGTTGAGATTATCAATATATCTCTTATCCCCGCCAACATCAAAACAGATATTGGATAGTATATCATTGGCTTGTCGTAAATAGGTAACATCTGCTTACTTACGCCTTT
>DEPP01000114.1:391-7781 GCA_002358835.1 Bacteroidales bacterium UBA3389 | reverse complement strand
GCTTGGATTTGCAAAGACTGCTTCTCCCGATTTATTCACTTCGAACATCCAAGAAGAGATTGTTGTAAACGAACGAGTGATTTCGGTAGATGCAATCAACTCTGCAGAGGTCAATCCTATGAACGAAATTATTCAAGGCGTAATGTCGATTAACTTTCCTTTAGTTATTTCGATGTTTTTATTCTTTTTCATCACCGGATACCTGCTTTACGGGGCTTTATTCGGAGCAATCGGTTCTCTTATCGACACTGATACCGACGGACAGCAATTTACCTTACCTATAACAATACCTATGATTATCACAATGGTGTGTATGCCTATGGTTATCGAAAATCCTTCGGGAGATGTGGCATTCTGGCTTTCAATAATACCGTTTACCTCTCCTGTTGCTATGATGATGCGTATTCCTTTCGGAGTTCCGATTTGGGAATTGTGCCTTTCTGTTGTTTGTATGATTGTTTTCGTATTTATATCTGTTTGGATTGCAGCAAAGATATACAAAACAGCCATACTGCTTTACGGTAAACGCATCACCTATAAAGAAATCTGGAAGTGGTTACGTTATAAGAACTAAATATTCCTTTAATTCGAATAATTGTTTTCAAGAATCGATTTAACGAAATCAAGTTTCATTTTACTGAAATCAAGAATCAAGATAGTGAAATCAAGTTTCATTATCTTGATTCTTTCATTTATTTGAGTTTTTCACTTTTTCTGCAGCTATTTCCTTGACAAAGCTTTCTCCAATTAGTTTTTTTTAGTACCTTTGCAACCTAAAACGGCAGTGGAATGTAGAAACGTAACAAGAGAAAGGAGAACAAAGTGATTGAAACTATCAATTTTGAAGAGTTAAAGTGGTTACACGTTATCAACCCTGACGAAAGGGATTACGAATATCTCTCTGAAACATTTGCCTTCCACCCTCTCGACATCGAAGACTGCAAAGCGTCGAATCAAAGACCGAAAATCGACGAATATGACGATTATTATTTCCTTATTCTCCACTTTCCTTATTTGGATAAGACAAATAAATTCATCAGACTGAAGGAAGTAAAAGTCTTTTGGGGAAAGGACTATATCGTTACAATAGGTCGCTCTCATTGGGTTGTAAATAATCTTTTCGAACAACTAAAGACAATTTCCGAACACTACAAAAACGGAGTTGCAGCAAAGGATGAAGAAGAATTGATTGAGACCGTATCCGCATCTTCCGATGTTTTGCTTTACAATCTCTTGAACAAACTGATGATAGAAACCTATACGCTGATTCTGCGTATTGGAGGCGAAGTCGATAGTATTAACTATGACATATTCACAAAAAAGCCGGAAAAAGTCATCGAGCATTTGAGCTTGACAAGAAAAAACATCATTCTGCTCAATACAACATTCAAACCACAAATCAGAGTATTTCACAAATTCGAATCGGGAGGTATCAAAGGTTATGCCGAAGATATGGAAGACTACTGGGGAAATATCCTCGACCAATATCAACGTATGTTCGATATGGTTGAAGACTACGGAGAATTGATTGAGGGTTTGAGTCAGACTTTCGATTCTTTGCAGACCAATAAGACCAATGAAATTATGAAAGTCTTGACATTCCTTTCGACAATTATGCTTCCGCTTACAGTGGTATCAAGTATCTATGGAATGAATGTAGAGCTTCCTTGGCAGAATTCAAATTACATTTTTGTCGGCATAATAGCCGTGATGCTTGTAATCGTAATTGCATTCTTCTTCTACTTCAAAAAGAAACGCTGGTTGTAAACATTTGCTCTCGTAGTTCAATGGATAAAACACAGGATTCCGGTTCCTGAATTGCGGGTTCGAGTCCCGCCGAGAGTACTTTCAAAGCTAATTTTACTTAATTTATTCCGTTTTTATTGAAACTTTAACCCCTTATAACGAAACGAGGTTTGAGCATCAACAAAACAGCGTTTTAGAAAATTGAATTCAAGTTTCAGAAAATCAAAACGAAGAAAGAATTTCCTGAAACGAAAAGTTATTTTACCTGAAGAAAAATCAAGTCTTTCACAACGATTTGTCATTAAATAAATATTCCCGAAAGATTATATTTTCTTTCGGGAATATTTGACAAAATCTTATTTCGTTTATTCTGAATCGGCGTTCTATTTTTTCAAAACTTCGTTAAGGGTTTTACGAATTTCTTCTCCTCTTAGGTCTCTCTTCACCACAGTGCCGTCAGGTGCGAAAAGAATTATCTGAGGAATGCCTTGGATACCATAAATATCAGTAGGTATTTTTTGTGCATCTATGATATGATTCCACGGCATATCGTTTTGCTTTATGAATTTCTCGGTTGCTTCTTTCTTATCCCAAACTGCAACACTCAAAACAGTAATATCGCTTCCGAAATCTTTGTATATCTCTCTCAAATTAGGGATTTCTCTCTTACAAGGACCGCACCAAGTTGCCCAAAAATCGACTAAGGTATATTTACCCTTGCCTACATAATCAGAAAACTTAACATCCTTACCATCAAGCGAACCATTCTTGATCGTAAAATCGACAAACATCTTTCCTTCCGAAGTATTATCCAATGCAACGAACAATTCATGAGCCGCAATCAAAGAAGGGTATTCCTTAGCAAAAGAGCCAAGTTTATCATAGCAAGCAAAAAATTCCTCAGGTTTCAAATCCGAACTTTGACTTGCCAATGCCCAAGCGGCAACTTGAGATTTAGAATGAGTATCTATCAATTCATCAAGCGTCTTTTTGCATTCCACAAGATAATTTTCGTATTCCTTATTAATCTTTTCTTGTTTCGCTTCATCGCTTATTGCTTCTTGCTGAATTTCTGCAGCTTTGTCATTTAGTTTATCCCCCAAAGCAGTAATCGATGTGCGATAAGACACGAGCAAACTATTTTCTTTACCGCATTTTGTTATACCTTGACGATAGTCAACCTTTATTTCACCTGCTTCGGTCAGCATATCGATTCCCCTCCTTGCTCCTTTCATCAATAGCGAGCAAAGTTTGTTTTCAGCCTTTGTTCGAATTTCAAAACTTGCATCTTCTTGCACCATTGCACTATCAAGCACCTGTTTACCGTATGTAAGGTAAACATATTGTCCTGCTTTGTTTTCATCCATTTTACCACTGATATGGCAATCCTTTTGCGACATTGCCCCAAATGAAAGGCATAATGCCAACACCGAAAATAATAACTTATTCATATTGTTCTTCTTTTTAATTATTTACTGTTTGTTCAAACCACTGCCATAGCTTGTCTTGTGGCACCGGTGCTATGATTTCTATTTTTTCTTTGCTGACCGGGTGTATGAAAACAAGCTTTCGAGCATGCAAAGATATTGAAGCATCTGCATTAGAACGAGGATAACCATACTTCAAATCGCCTTTTATAGGGCAGTTGATTGAAGAGAGTTGTGCCCTTATTTGATGATGACGTCCTGTTTTCAAGTTTACTTGCAGCAGGTTGAAGTTCTCGCTTACTGCAATTTGCTCATAATCCAACTCTGCGTACTTTGAGTTGGGTGATTCTTTGCTTATGTATGATTTATTCTGTTTTTCGTTCCTTATAAGGTAGTTTTGCAAAGTGTCTTTGAGCTTTGGCGGAGCGTTTTTCACAATTGCCCAATAGGTTTTGGCAATTGAATGCTCTTTAATCATTGCATTAAGCCTCTCTAACGCCTTTCCTGTTTTTGCAAATATCACTGCACCACTCACAGGTCTGTCAAGACGATGTACGAGTCCACAAAACACATTACCGGGTTTGTTATACTTTGCTTTAAGATAAGCTTTCACCTCTTCTTCCAAAGATATGTCTCTGGTCTTGTCGCTATGCACTATCTGCGAAGAGCGTTTGTTAATCACTATTATATGATTATCCTCGTACAAAACCTGATTATGAATCGGCAAATCTTGAAAAGAATTTTCCATAACCTTATAAGAGAAAATCAAATCTTTGTTTCAGAAGAATTAAAGACTTGCCAAGATTGACAAACCGCCCTTTACCTTATCTTCTAAATCGACATGAACGGTAGAATCCAAAGGAATAAACAAATCAACTCTCGAACCGAACTTGATAAATCCGAGTTCAGCCCCTTGTTTCACTTGTTCACCTTCCTTAGCGTAACACACAATACGTCTTGCCAAAGCTCCGGCAATCTGACGCACCACAACCTTCTTACCACACTCAGTTTCTATACATATAGTCGTGCGTTCGTTGAGCGTAGAACTTTTTGGGTGTTTTGCAATCAAATATCTGCCGCTGTGATAGTTGGTATAAATCACCTTACCGCTTACAGGATAACGATTAACATGCACATTATTAGGGCTCATAAAGGTAGAAATCTGAATACATTCCTCTTTCAATACCTCAGGTTCAAAAACCTTTTCTACCACTACAATAGTTCCATCTGCCGAACCTATGATTTGATTTGGGTTATTGACCAATTCTCGGTTCGGAATGCGGAAAAATCGCACTACAACCCCTGTAAAAATCCACACAGCTGCAACGCAAAGATACCAATAAACGTTCCAACGATCTATAAAATAGACTAAAACCGATGTAACCACTATTGCGAAAACTATTGCAATAGCACTGATTTTATAACCTTCCTTATGTATGTACATATCTTTATTTTGTTTTATTAAATTCAACTATCAATCTTAGAAAACAGGGAAAAATTGTCCCAAAAGACTGAGACAAATCCATACGGCAGGCAATACCAAAAGCAAAATATCAAATCTATCTAATATTCCTCCATGCCCTGGCAATATATTCCCACTATCCTTTACTCCCATTTGACGTTTGAACATCGATTCGACTAAATCTCCAAGCGTTCCGACAACAGAAGTAAGTATTGCTATAAGTAACCAAGCTACAAGCCCGTTTCCGTAAATCAAATACATAACTACGGCAGCTATAATGGTGGCAGACAAACCTCCAAAGAAACCTTCCCAACTCTTTTTGGGAGAATGTCTTTCGAAAAGGCGTTTTTTACCAAATTTACAGCCGACAAGATATGCAAAAGTGTCGTTACACCAAGCAAAAATAAAGATTGAAAGCAGTAAGTTATAGTTTGTGTTTGCTTGCATCGCATATATCATATTGCTTAAAGCCAATGGAAGCGTTATATATAAGATAGCTGTAAACGAATAGGCGAGTGAGGTGAACGGAGTTTCATTTTTCAGATATAAGGTCGAAATCAGCATTCCCAAAGCAGAGAGTAAGCCCGAGAACATAAGAATAGAAGCGTATGGTTGAGCATTCCAAGCAAATGCGACAACAGATGCATAAATCAAAATGGAAGATAAATAAATCATTACTTGATTTTGACCTATTCCTTTTTGCTTTGTGATTTGCAAAAATTCCTTTAAGCCCAACAGAACAATAATTCCGAAATACGCCGCTGCAACATATTTGTTTATACACGTTGCAACAATCACACTAATTACATATACAGCTCCCGTAAGCGTTCTTTTAACTAAATCTTTCATTGTTTTAATTTACTGTTTCTTGATCCTATCCTGCTATAACAAAGAGATACAATTCTCTTATTTCTTCTTCTATCAATTCTCCTGCCTTTATGTTTAATATCCATTCGGGAGGAGTTTCCGGAAGTTTATCAAGAGTGTCTTTATAGCCATTTTGCACCTGCGATTCAAAGGCTACAACTATCATTATAGGAGTAAAATGTTTCAAATGACTGCCAACTCCTTGTGCAGAAGAGATTATAATCGAACCGGTTCTCGCAATGAGAGAATGACACAAACCTATACCGACCGTAGTATCTTCATCATCAATTCCGATCTGAAGTCCGAAATTAGACAAATAAGTTTTAAGGCTCGGAGAATAAGAAACCACCTTATTCCATTTACGATATGCGATAAGGTTTTTAAGATTTTCGACAAATTTTTCTTCACTTTCACAATATATAAACTTGCCTTTACCTCTTACAAACTTCTCTGCAAAAACCATTATCGGCTCATCCTGCAAAGGAACAAAACCGTAAGAGGTTGCAACAGCGTTTGCTTTACATTCATCATCCTTTTCGAGCAACGCATACCTCAACAATTTAAGTACCTTTTCCTTTCCCGAGCTATCTTTCATCAATTACGCATTTTCGTCTATCGATTCGCTTTCTTAGTTTTTGATTTGCGAAGCGTCTTCTTTGGTTTCTTTTTCCGCATCCCAAGGTCTCGGACCATAAATTGCCTCAACATCTTCACGGAATATCACCTCGCGTTCAACCAATATTTGAGCCAAGGCATCAAGTTTTTCTCTGTTGTCTTTCAAAAGAGATTTGGCTTTTTCATAAGCCTCTTCCACCATCGTTCTTATTTGTGCATCGATTTTCTCTGCAGTCTTTTCACTAAATGGCTTTTGGAATCCGTATTCGCTTTGACCGCTTGAATCATAGAAACTCAAATTTCCGATTTCCTTATCCAAACCATAATAAACCACCATGGCATATGCTTGTTTTGTAACGCGTTCCAAATCGTTCAAAGCTCCGGTTGAGACTTCTCCGAACACCAATTCTTCGGCTGCACGCCCACCTAAAAGCGATACCATTTGATCTAACAATTGTGCTTTAGTAGTTATTTGTCTTTCCTCAGGAAGATACCAAGCTGCACCAAGAGCCTGTCCTCTCGGAACGATAGTTACCTTTACCAAAGGATTAGCATGCTCCAATAACCAACTGACAGAGGCATGTCCTGCTTCATGATAAGCAATCGTTTTCTTTTCTCGAGGTTTTATTATCTTGTTTTTCTTTTCCAAACCACCGATTATTCTATCCACAGCATCAAGAAAATCTTGCTTTTCGATGATTCGCTTATTGTTTCTCGCAGCAATCAAAGCCGCTTCGTTACACAGATTTGCTATATCGGCACCTGAGAACCCAGGAGTCTGCTTCGAGAGGAATTCCAAATCAACTTGTTTGTCATCATACTTCAAATTCTTGGTATGAACTCCGAATATAGCTTTTCGTTCTTCTACATCAGGCAATTCAACGTGAATTTGACGGTCGAAACGTCCTGCTCTCAACAAGGCTTTATCAAGAATATCGGCTCTGTTTGTTGCGGCAAGAATTATCACACCTGCATTTGTACCGAATCCATCCATTTCTGTAAGCAACTGATTCAAGGTATTTTCTCTCTCATCGTTAGAACCTGATGCTAAATTCTTACCTCTTGCTCTTCCTATGGCGTCTATCTCATCTATAAATATGATACACGGAGCTTTTTCTTTTGCTGTTTTGAACAAATCCCTAACTCTCGAAGCACCAACTCCGACAAACATCTCTACAAAGTCAGAGCCGGAAAGCGAAAAGAAAGGAACCCTTGCTTCACCCGCAACCGCCTTTGCCAAAAGCGTTTTTCCTGTTCCCGGAGGTCCGACAAG
>DEPP01000114.1:0-337 GCA_002358835.1 Bacteroidales bacterium UBA3389 | reverse complement strand
TTAGGGATTTTACCACCCAATTCTGTGTATTTGGAAGGATTTTTCAAAAAGTCAACAATCTCTTTCACCTCTATCTTTGCTCCTTCCAAGCCCGCTACATCGGCAAACGTTACCTTAACATCATTATCCTTATCATAAAGCCTTGCTTTGCTCTTTCCAACATTGAAGATTCCTCCTCCCATGCCACCGCCATTGCCTCCGCTTCTCATCATACGGAAAAAGAACACCCATACAACAATCATCAAAAGCATCGAAATCAAAAAGAAAGAATTCTCTCCAAAGAAGCTCTTACGCGTTTCGCTTTCTACATTGATTCTAAGATTAGATATGATTTCCT
>DEPP01000134.1:10981-26047 GCA_002358835.1 Bacteroidales bacterium UBA3389 | reverse complement strand
ACGCTCATCTGGCAGAGTTGATTAAAAGCATAAGTTTGGATAAGATGGTTCTGGAAACTGATGCCCCTTATCTTGCTCCCGTACCTTTCAGAGGTAAACGCAATGAGAGTGGATACGTTCTTTATATTGCTGAAATGATTTCAAAAATTAAGGGCGTAACTCTTGAAGAGGTTGCAGAGAGGACAACGATTGCCGCTTTGAATCTTTTCCCAAGAATAGCATAGTTAGGAAACAAAAAGGGAAACACTCTGATTGAAGAATGTTTCCCTTTTGTTATCCCATCAGGATTCGAACCTGAGATAAGAGAGCCAGAATCTCTTGTGTTACCGCTACACTATGGGACAATCTGTTCGCACTCTAATCTAACGTTTAGCTGCGATTTTTATTTCACACTGAGGTGTAATTATTTTGTTTTTTAATTTCTGTTGGTCTTTCAACTGTTTTTCCAATTCTTTTATCGATGAACCTCGTGTTCTTATACGATTCTCGTTAATTCCTTGAGAAACAAGATAATTCTTTATTGCTTCAGCACGTTTTCTTGAGATTTCGTTGTCTTTTTTCACGTTAAGACCTTCGGTAGCGATTCTTCCGATAATATCTATATTTATTTGCGGATATTCATTCAAAGTTTTGATAATTCCATCAAAAGCATGGTAGCATTCTTTCATTACCACGATTTCGTTTTGTTCGTTTTCGTCAAAATACAACTCGCCTTCAAGCGGGATATTTGAGCCGGGCTTTATCTCAATCAGCTTTGCAGAGAATATAGAGTCCTTTGCCGCAGCTTGTTCGTGCGTTATGGTTTTGTTCATTCTGAAATAGCCTTCTTTGCTTAAACTTACGTTATATGTTTTTCCCGGAAGGAGTTTTATTTTCATCGAACCGGCATCCTTTTTGTCCACAACAATTCTGCCTGTCTCCAATTCCTTTACATAAATGTCTGCTGTCGTTCTTTGAGCCTTCAAACTATCCATTGGTTGTATGTAAAGCGGTGCGAAATCTGTCCAAACCTCACAAGTAATCGTGTGTCCCAATCCTCCATCTGTCAGATTATCCAAAACAATTATGTAACTCTCTCCCGCTTTTACGTCAATATACTTTCCGAATGCCTCATCGGATGATTTCTTTATGTGAGCCATCGTGCCTTTCAATGACAAACCTGTACGACCTTGCACATCGGAGCTGCTAATCGACTGAACGCTTCTTAGCGGTTTTACTCTGTTCTTCTCGATTCGATTACAGAAATATTTGTCTGTGTATTTATAAACAAGGAAATCATAATCGTCTGATGCACCTTTGGGTTTTATGTCTATCAAAAGCTTTCCGTCATAAGGTATTTCCAAGCTATACCAAATCGAATTATGTTCTTGTTCGAACACATTTTGAGTTTGAGCATCTCGATGTATTTCATTAACATATCCGGGCCCTTGTAGCGGTTCTGTCGGACCGAAAGGAACATCTGCTTGCAACTTTACTGCAAAGAAACAATCGAAGCATCTTTCCGGAAGGGCGATTTCTATTGGTGCTGTAGGTTTTGGTGCAGGCTTTTTCTTTTTTTTCTTGGTAGTTTGTGCTGCAAGACCAAAACTTAATAATATTATAATTGCAAAAAATACCGTCTTTTTCATGACATTATATTATTTAAGAAACTTCGACAAAGATACATATAAGTTTTTAATTGACAAAATTCTATCCAATCTTTTATTCAATAAACACGATATAGACACTAAAAGTTCGTTTTTTGTTTTCAGTATGCTCTATTTTTTAATTGAAACAAAGAAAAAAGCTTTGAATAGACCTAAATTTCTGGAAAAAAGCGTACATTTGCAAACTAAAAAGAAATAGTATTAATAAAAACATAATCGTAATATGAAAAAAGGATGTAGATACGGAACACACCGTGTAATTGAACCAAAAGGCGTATTGCCACAACCGGCAAACAAAGTAGATAACAATATGGACGAAATTTACGATAATGAAATCCTTATTGACGTTCAAACTTTGAACATAGACTCAGCTTCATTCACTCAAATAGAAGAACAAGCTAAGGGAGATAAAGAAGAAATCGCAAAAATAATGATGTCAATCGTTGAAAAGCAAGGAAAACACCGCAACCCTGTAACAGGTTCTGGTGGTATGTTGCTTGGAACTGTTGAGAAGATAGGCGATGCTCTTGTAGGTAAAACTGATTTGAAGGTAGGCGATAAAATAGCTACTTTGGTATCTCTTTCTCTTACTCCATTGAGAATAGACAAAATTAAAGACATTCGTCCGGACATCGACCAAGTTGATATAGATGGAAAAGCAATTCTTTTTGAATCAGGAATCTATGCAAAAATCCCTGCAGACCTTCCTGAAAACCTTGCATTGTCTGCTCTTGACGTAGCAGGAGCTCCTGCACAAACTGCAAAGCTTGTTAAACCGGGCGATACAGTTGTAATAATCGGAGCAGGCGGTAAGTCAGGTATGCTTTGCTGCTATGAAGCTAAGAAACGTGCAGGCGTAACCGGTAAAGTAATAGGAATATGCCACAGCGAGAGATCAACAAAACGTATGATGGATTTGGGATTCTGCGATGAAGTATTCTCAGCTGATGCAACACAACCAGTTCCTGTAATGAAGAAAATAGAAGAGCTTACAAACGGACAAATGGCTGACGTATGTATCAACAATGTAAATATCCCTGATACAGAAATGACATCTATCCTTGTAACAAAGAACACAGGTGTTGTTTACTTCTTCTCAATGGCAACTTCATTTACAAAAGCTGCTTTGGGAGCAGAAGGAGTTGGAAGCGATGTTACAATGATCGTAGGTAACGGCTACACAAAAGGACACGCAGAAATCACACTTCAAGAGTTGAGAGAGTGCGAGGCTTTGAGAAAGATATTCACTGAATTGTACGCTTAATAAATCAATTCCGATATATTAAAATACGGTATTCCGATTCGAGAATACCGTATTTTTTTTGTGCTTGTCTGTTTGTTTATATCATCTGAACGAAACGAAGATTCAATTGAGTGAAATCAAGATTTATTTCACCAAAACAGCGTTTTATTTTTTCAGGTTCTTCGTTCTGTTTTATCTGAAAACTTCTATCGAGCCTGTAAAGTCGAAGATTCTCGTTTTGCCTTTGGCTTTGAACCTGAAGAAATACGTTCCCGGTGCAGAGTTTGTTGATGCTGGAGCCCAGAAATCCGATTCCTTTTGTATGTTTTCTTTGTAATAGACTCTTTTTCCGTGGCGGGTGTAAATCAAAAGCTCATTCCAAGAGAAATAAGTGTTGTTAAGAAGACCGATGATTTCAAATACATCGTTTATACCATCGTCATTCGCACTGACCATATTTGGAAAATTAAGATTTATAACCCTTAAATCCAAAAAGTAAGTGCTGTCGCATCCGTTCAAATCTGTATAAACTTGAGTATATTCTCCTGATGTGCTTTCCGAAAAGCCATGTTCGTCATATGTATCCCCCTTATAGATTTCCACTTCCAAGCTATCGGTAAACAAATCCCAAACCGTAAGATTCAACGTTACTATACTGTCGCAACCGTTTATCGTTTGCAGATGTTGAGTGTATATTCCTGATTCTTCTTCGTAGAAATTGTTGGCATCATAAGGCACTCCGCAAAGTTCTGAATAGATAGTGTCATTATAAACAGGGTTTACAACAAGATTAAGGTGCACAATAGAGTCGCAACCGTGTATTGAGAGATGCTCTTGTGTATAAACACCGGTTTGGGTTTCGAAGAAATTGTTCTCATCGTAAGTTTCTCCATCGCAAATCTCTGCATCAATAACATAATCGTATGTAGGGTGAACGACAAGATTAAGAGTAACAATACTATCGCAGCCATATATGTTCGGCAATGTTTGAGTGTAAACACCGGTTTGGTTTTCTGAAAAGCCATATTGAGTGTACGTTGAGTCATCACAAATCTCTGCATTGATAGTTATGCTATGCGTCATCGAGACATGCAGATTCAGTCTAACAACACTATCGCATCCGTATATGTTTTGAAGATTCTGAACATATACACCGGCATTTGTTTCATGGAAATTATGTTCGGTATATACTTCTCCCAAACATATAGTATCGAAAAACTCAATCTCATGTGTCGGATTTACAGTCAGCACAAGTGTAATCAAACTATCGCAATTGCAATCAGTCGTTCCATACCATGTATAAACGCCGGCACTATCCACATTGAACAACGAATCTTGATATATTTGATTATCGCAAATCGAAGCATAGATGGTGTCATAATAAGTCGGGTTTACGACAATTGTTTTTGTTGCCGCACCCCTGCAAGAGCCTCCTTCGGATGCAGCCAAACTCCATTGCTTGGTCTCATTTGCAACAACGATTATACTATCCGTCGTTTGCCCCGTATCCCATAAGTATTCCACATTCCCGGTGTTCATTCCGGTGAACAGATCGGCAGAGAGAATCATTGTATCTCCATGACATACTGTATCGGGACCTGAAATGTTTGCAAGGAAATTAAAGTTTATGTTTATAGGTATAAGTAAGGTGTCTACGCATTGGGAATTAGAAAGAGTGGATACTAATTTTACGTCATACAAACCATTATTAGGATAATTCCTGCTTAGAGTATCATCAACAGATGTGCAGCCGTCCTCGAAAATCCAAAAGACCGAATCGACAATATGCTCGGTAAATACGCTATATGTCGAATCCATAGAAATTGAACTTAGATTCTCAAAGAAAACTTTTGATTGGCAAGTATCAATTGTAAAATTCGCAATGGAATGTGGCGTAACCGCTATAGAGTGTGAGGATATTGTAAAGTTACATTCCGGTTTGCCTACAAAGGATGCAGTACAATGATATTCGCTATTGTCAATCGGAACGAGAATGTCGTAATTGGTCGATATAACTGTTGTGTCGCTATCTTTATACCACTTATACTCAAACCCCAAAGGTGCTTGCAGGTGAACCGAATCGGTAGCGTCGCACGCATTTATAAGATATATTCTTTTTCTGTCGCAATTTAGCGTAAAATAAGCATAACCAAAGTGTCCTCCATCTTTACAATCGTATGTTGTAAGTCGAACTCTTACGTTTTGTCCGTGGTAAGGAGCGATGTCTATTCCGATTGTAGTCCAATCTTTCCAAATGATGATTGAATTATTGTAAGTATTCTGATTCCAACCCAAGTCTCCGCTTGCATAGAAATCGGCAAAGCCACATGTGCTATCAATCAACACATCGTTCTCGTCAAGAATCTCGAGTGTAAATCTTGGTTGGTTTTCTCTCGTATGGTCAGGATTTTGCAATACAACGGCGTATTTCAAGGTTATCATGTCGTATTGCATCGTATCAACAAAGTAATCGTACGATATACTCTCGGCTTCCGCTCCTGTAGAGCTGTTTCCTAATCGCACACTTGCCTTTTCACCCGGAGGAACGCAATATAACCGAGTCGGATTCCCGCTATTATAATTATATGTATAAGAATCATACGAAGTAGAACTCAAATAGACTTGTCCTCTAAAAGAATTATTCCATTGATAAGGGTTGTCATAAGTTCCAGATGTCGGATGGGAATTTTCGGAATAAATATTGATGTAGTCAATACATCTGTCAATAGTCGTATTCACAGAATTGCTTGTACCTGTCGACATTCCGCATTCTTCACATAAAGTATGAACGTAAACATTATATGGTGTTACCTCATCAAGACCTGTAATCGTTACTTGTTCTACGCCAAAAGGAATTGTATCATAAAAGACCGTATCGTATGGAGCTTTGTTCCTTACACACCGCACAACATACTGCTCAATCGTATCGTTGTCATTCCAATACACTGTCATAGAATATGGCGTAATATTACTGACCCAAGAAGAAACATTCGGGCAACCGTAGTATCGATTAACAGCATACTTGATATTACAATAATAAAAACCGCCATATCCCCCTGTCATATCAAGCCAAAAACTACTATTGCATCTTTTAGGAAAAGTTGCATAATTGTTAGTCGTAGAACTCCAAGTGTAATCCAAGTTATTCTGCATATACCAATTAGCATTGGCAACAGAATCCCAAGAAACATATATGGAATCCTCATCAGTGGTAACAGTAACGTTCTGCGGCTGAAAATGTTGGCAGGATGTGTTACCCAAAACTCCACACATAGGTAAACTGTCACAAATACCATAGACATGATAGTGGATAAATGAATACGAAGGCAGTCCTGTAATCAGCACAGAGTCAGCATCAGTGTAAAGTGTTTGGATGTTGGCATTCGGATCCGAAAGATAGAATGGATAATTCGTTAGAATGCCACTTCCAAGTGGAGGATTGTAAGTAAGATAATCGACTCTGAACGAATCTTGCCCGTGTCCGTCCCAACGAAGAACGACTGAGGTGGAATCAACGTATTCATGAGTTAATCCGCTCGGAGCATCGCAATCACAAAATTGCACAATAATCTCAAAACTCTCGAAGGGATTATCGTTATCTGCATCAAACTTTACTGTTATCTCATCAGTATCAGAGTAGGTTATCGTATGGTAATAGATACTATAGCCTCCTGTTATGTATTGTGTTGAATTAGTATCTCCTTTGTAAATATTGTATTCGCTAAGTCTTGAAACGTAATAGTTATAAGGGTTGTGTACGATTATCTTGCAACGATAATCAGGGTTGGTTGCTTTGATTGTGTATGACGCATCGACACGAGGAGAGTGGGGAACACCCGGTCCGTTATCCGCATACAATACACAATAGTTGGAAACAATCTCTTGGTGATTGTTTGTTCCCATTAAAATCGTATCCTGCCCAAAAACAGAAGCCCCAAGTAAAAATAAAACACACAATATAGGGAAAAATCTACTACCTATCATAAATACAATTTTTTTCCAATATGCAAAGATACTATTTTTTTTGTAAAGAAATAAATAAAGTAAAGAAAGAAAAAATCGTTTCAAAGATTCGGTAAATTCTTTTTTGATTTCATCGGATTGTTTCTTTGTTCTGAAATGGTGTTTGTTTTAGATGGTTGGCTTGAGTGAGATGTCCGTAAGAAAAAAGGAATATGCCTTAGATTGTTTGCAAAATAAGGCATATTCCATGCTTGGAAATATTATTGTTTTTCGTACTTTAAGATTTGTTCACTGAAGAATTCGAGTTTTACTCCTGCCATTGCGAACATTTCTTCGCTTTCCGCTCCTGCGTGATATTTCATTTGACAAACCACTCTCTTGATTCCGCAGTTGATAATCATCATCGCACAAGTTCTGCATGGAGTCATACGGCAATAAAGCGTCGCACCCTCCAATGCTATCCCTCTTTTGGCTGCCTGACATATCGCATTTTGTTCTGCATGTACCGTTCTGACGCAATGAGTGCTTATACTGCCGTCTTCGTTTATCGTTTGCTTGAATAAATGTCCTACATCATCGCAATGAGGCAGACCTGTAGGAGAACCGACATAGCCTGTCACCAAAACCTGACGGTCTTTCACTATCACGCAACCGCTTCTGCCTCTGTCGCATGTTGCTCTCTTCGACGCAGCATCAGCTAATTCCATGAAATATTCGTCCCATGTCGGACGCACTTTGCGTTCTATTTCATCGATTACACGATTGACCTCTGCTTTAAGCGAATCCATGTCCGAATTATTCAAGAAACGATAATCTGCCAACGTCATACATTCACCTATGTTCTGACCTTTGTCATCTCTTGCCGTCATTTCGCGTTGCTCGTTCGCAACAAAGGTCTCAAAACTCACATTGTCCGTAGCACTCTTTCTTAGCAAAATTCGTTCGTATCTCGTTTTCAGATCTGCATCAACAGAGAACAGATAGAAATTGCGTGCGTTTTTGAGCAGAGCAACTTCGTTTTGATGCCTTATGCTTTCGATTACGCAGTTTTTTCCTTGCTTTGAGGCTTCTTCAAGAATACATCTTATCAGGTAATCCGCACCATGTTCCTGCCTTATAGAAGTTGCCACCATTGTCATAGTGTCTCGATTGACCTCCAAGCCTCTTTGCTCGATTTCTTTAACGAGAAAATCTCTTACTGAGAAGTGTGTAAATCCTCTTTCTTTGAGCGTTTCGACTATTGTGCCTTTTCCTGCACCTAATGTGCCGGTTATTCCGATTATTATCATACTTTGAATTTGTATTTTACCTCTGCAAGGTCTTGATTCGCCTTTACGATTTTTTGTTTCAACGATTCCTTGTAGTCAATCATCTTTTGCTTCAAACCATCGTCAGCAGTAGCCATTATTTGCAAAGCTAAAATTGCTGCATTCAAAGCTCCGTTGATTGCAACCGTTGCTACAGGTATTCCGGGAGGCATTTGCAACATAGCCAAAGCTGCATCGATACCTTCCAATGACGCTTTTATCGGAACGCCTATTACAGGTAGTGGTGTCATTGCTGCAATCACTCCCGGCAAATGTGCCGCCATTCCTGCACCTGCAATGATTACTTCTATGCCTCTTTGAGCCGCATTTGTCGCAAACTCTTCCACTTCTTTAGGTGTGCGATGTGCAGAAAGGGCATTTATTTCAAACGGAATCTCCATTTGATCCAAAAATTTAGCTGCTGCTTCCATAACGGGCAAATCCGAAGTACTGCCCATGATAATGCTTACTTTAGGCTTCATATCAACATCCATTTTATTAAAACTTTGTTTTGCAAAGATAAGATTTGAAACCGAGTTTACAATATTTTGCTTGAAATATTTGTTATCTTGGTATCTTACTTGATTTTTTGACGTATCTTTGCAGGCTGTTTGCAAAGGAAAAAGCAAGCAAATAAACCCGATGAGAAAATCGGCAAATATAAACCCAAACACAAAAAACGGAATGGAAGAAAGAAGAGACAGCCGCTCTTGGAAAAGACCGGAAAAGGAGAATAGAGAATTCAGAATCGACGAAGGCTTTCGCAGAGAATCAAACGAAAGAAGAAGTTTTAGAAAAAAAACAGATGAGCGTTCAGAAAGAAGAAACGATTTCGGCTTTCAAAGAAACGACAGAAGAGATAGAAGTGAGGAAAGGTTTTCACGCAGAAGAGATGAACACAGATTTGATTCTGAACGACCTTTCAAAAAAAGAGAACAACGTCAATGGCAGGATGATGAGTTTGAAAGCACAAGAAGACCACGTCGTTCTTTCGGTCAGAGAGAAGAATCAAACAGAGAAAGACATTCGGATTTTAGAAAAGACAGATCAAGGGGCGAAAAAGACAGAAGAGGTTTTGGAAGAAATGAGAGAAACGAAAGACACTTTGAGCCAAGAAAAAGATACTTCTCAGCACCTGCCGAAGTAAGCACTAAGGACAATGGATTGATACGCTTGAATAAATATATATCAAATTCAGGTATCTGTTCAAGAAGAGAAGCTGATGAATTGATTGCCAGCGGTGTTGTTACAGTGAATGGAGAGGTTGTTTCGCAAATGGGATACAAAGTAAAACCTAGCGATATTGTTTGTTATGACGGACAAAAACTTTCAAACGAAAGAAAGGTTTACCTTTTGCTTAACAAGCCTAAAGGATTCATAACAACGGTTGATGATCCGCAAGAGAGAAAAACAGTTATGAGTCTTGTGAAAAACGCATGCAGTGAAAGAATTTATCCTGTGGGACGTTTGGATAGAAATACTTGCGGATTGTTGCTTTTTACCAATGACGGCGAACTTACAAAGAAATTGACACATCCTTCTTTTGGAGCAAGGAAGATTTATCATGTTGAATTGGATAAGCCATTGACAAAAGCGGATATGCAAAAACTTCTTGACGGAGTTGAATTGGAAGACGGCTTTTCAAGTTTCGACGACATCCAATATGTGGAAACGGCAAATAGTAAGAAGGTTGTTGGGGTTGAATTGCACTCTGGAAAAAACAGAATCGTTCGCCGAATGTTTAATCACTTGGATTATAACGTTGAAAAGTTGGATAGAGTTTGTTTTGCAGGACTTACAAAGAAGAATCTTTCGAGAGGCAATTACAGATTTTTAACCGAAAAGGAAGTTGGCTTCTTAAAAATGTAGCAAATGAAAATTGGTTTCTTTGATAGCAAAAAGAAATTACACAGAATTTTGTTTTGGATGGCAGTTTCTTGCCTTGCCTTATTTCTTATTTGCATCGCCTTTGTTTGGTTAAACTCTGACAAAATCAAACAAACGTTTATCAAAGAACTTAATAAACACCTATTGACAGAGGTCAAAGTAAATGAAATCGATATAGGCGTAGTGTCTTCATTTCCTTTGGTCTCTGTCTCTTTTTATGATATTTTCATAGCCGATGCCTTTGAAGATAGCACTCAAAACCAAGACACCTTGGCATCTCTCAAAGAATTAAATCTGAAATTCAAGCTTTCGGATATTTTAACCGGCAAATATAACATTCGAAAGATAGAAGCAATCAAAGGAAAAGCAAAACTGAAAGTCTTGAAATCGGGCGATTGCAATTATCGTTTTTGGAAAAGCGACACGACAAGCACCGATTCGGATTTTGCTTTTTCGATAAAGAATATAACGTTTGAAGATTTGTCTTTGGAATATCAAAACGAGATTTCCAAATTGTTTGTAAGCGGAGAGCTAAGCAAAGCAAAAGCCTCAGGAAACTTTTCTTCGCAAAAGCAAGATGTGGATATAGTTTCCGATATTAACATAAGGAGTTTTGCATACGACAAGCTGCAAATGCAAAGCAATATTCCATTGCACATAGATATTGAAGCACAAAATGATATCGAGAAAGCAATTGCGACAACCAATGAAAGCATAATCGAAATCGGTGATATGAAATTTCTTTTGACAGGAGCGTTGTCTTATAAAGACACTCTCAGTGTCGATTGCTCTGTTTCCGGAAAAGATATTAAACTTTCTGAGACCTTGTCCTTGTTTACGAATGAGGGAAAAGAGATTTTCAAAGGATATAAAGCAGATGGGTTGCTCGCTTTTTCAATGACTGCAAAAGGCGAACTTACAAAGGATAAAATGCCACAGATAACCGCAAACTACAATCTTGAAAATGCGTCGTTGAATTACAAAAAGAAGAAAATCAATATCACGAACATAAATTCCAAAGGCAGTTATACAAATGGCGAAAAACGCAATTCTACAACTTCTGTCTTGAAAATGGATTCTTTCTCTGCCAAATTCAACAACAATTACATAAAAGGACAGTTCCAATTGGCAGATTTCAATCGTTTATACATAGATGCAACCCTTCAAGCTCAAGCAGAACTTGGAGAAATCAAAACCTTGCTTGCTCAAGACAGTCTTGAAGTTTTGTCGGGTAAAGCCTTTGTCGATTTGAAAGCCAAAGGAGAGTTGAAAAAACTGAAAATGAAAGGCAGTGGTAAGCTGTCGAATCTTTCGTTCAAAGATAAGCGATTGCCAATGGTCGATTTGACTGCAACCGATTGCGAAATTAATTTCAATAATGACCGAATTGTAATAAGTAAATCAAAAGGCAAATATTTTAATCAGGACTTCGAATTGACGGGAAGCTATACTATCGGCGGAAATCTTGCGGCGGATGTGAAGTTAAAGCAATATAGGTTAAACGAAATTGTGCTTAATGACATTGATGCTTCGATTATTTACGATAAAGATGTGATTGATTGCAAACGACTCAACTTCCGAGTGTTCGATGGACAAGTAAACTCAAAGTCTTGTAAAGTTTTGTTGAAATCGGATTGCACGATTGCCAAAGGAGAAGCAAGATTGGATAAAATAAATCTTCAAAAGACTTTTGCTCAAACAAAGAATCTGAACCAAAAACTCCTCACCGATAAAAATATAAACGGAACCCTGTCTGCCAATGCCAAATTCAGTCTGTATTTCGATAAGGATTTCAATCTCAAACTTGAAAAATCGACAATCAATACCGACTATTCGCTCAACAAAGGTCGCTTAAAGAATATGCAAATTTTGGAAAAACTGTCATTGTTTGTCGATGAAGCGGCACTGAAAGACGTGAAATTCGAAACAATAAGCTCATCTCTGCAGATAAAAAACGGAGTAATCAGTATAAGTCCTATAAATGTGCAAAGCAATGTGGTGAATTTCAATCTTGTCGGCACACATCACCTCGATGGAGCGATAGACTACAACATTTCAATCAAACTTTCAGAACTTGCAAGCAAAAGAAAGAAAGCCGCAATGCAGAAACAACAACAAGAATTTGGTACTTTTGAGAATTCTTCCGATAATCGGATTACCTTATTTGTCAAAATAAAAGGAACAATCGACAAACCGCTGTTCTCATACGACCTTAAAGGAAATATGCTCAAAGCAAAAGAGCAGATAAACAAAGATCGCAAAGAGGTATTGAAAGCAATAGACAAAGATTTTAACCTTCAATTGGAAGAAAGTCGTAAAAACAAAGAGCAATGGGAGCGTCAACAACAAGGAGAGTTCATTATAGAATGGGAAGAGCCTGAAAAAAAAGAATCAAAGCAAGAAACGAAGCAATTTGAAGACGCTGAATTCTCAGTAGAATGGGATTAGTCTTTGTGCGAAACAACTTTTGCTAAAACCTTTTCAAGTTCCTCGTTACACTTTTCCCAACGGAAGTTTTCCAATATGTATTCCCGGCCGTTTGTTGCAAGTTTCTTTGCAAGGGCTTCATCGCTTAGCAGTTTCAAAATGCAGTCTGCATATTCTTGATCATTATTTGCAATCATAATTTCTTTCAGATGCTCGGCTTGAAGAGCGTTATTGGCAAGCGAAGAGCTGATTGAAGGAATCTCGCACGACATTGCTTCCAATAATTTGTTCTGTAAGCCTGTTCCGATTTGCATAGGGGCGATAAAGACTTTACTTTGCAGGTACATTTGACGCATATCGTCCACCTTTTCAATAATCAGATTCATTTCATTTGCCATTGCTTTTATTGCACTTGGCGGATTGACTCCTGCAATGCAGAGAGTGGTTTGCGGACGCTGTTTTCGAACAAGCGGCATTATCGAACGAATCAAATAATCCGCCGCAGTGATATTTGGTTTGTAACCCATATTGCCGCAAAACAAAACATCATATTTTTTCTCCTTTGTTTCAACCTCATCGACATACCTTTGAGAAACTCCGTTTGAGATAATTGCAACTTTGTTCTTGGAATCTGAAGGCAATAATTGCCTGTCTGCATCTGTGATTATCGTTTGAGCATCGAACAAACTCATAGCCTTCAACTCATATCTTCTAAGGCGTTTTGCTTCCATAAGAAAAAACGGTTTCAGAACAGCATTGCTTTTCCCCGCTCTTCGTTCCATATTGGCTGAAAGCGTATCTTGAAAGTCTAAAACCTGAGGCAAAGCAACACCTTCTGCATAAGGCATCGTTCTTACGAACTGATAATAGCATATATCTGGTTTTACTTTTTGCAAAAAGGCATTGTATTGTTGCTTTATCTTGTTTGATTTGTAGAATGCGGTCTGTAAAGGCAGTGAAGAAAAGAATGCCAAAGACACATTCAAAAGCGAAGAAAACTTGTTTAACTTTCCGATTTCGATTTCTTTGCAAAACGGACGCAATTGCTCAATCCAACTCTCTTCGACTCTCTCTTGGCTCAAGCAAAACAAACACACCTCATGCCGTTTTGCCAACTGCACAATCTGATTGTAAGCACGGAGTTTATCACCCTTAATTAAGGGATACGGAAACCTTGAAAGAAAAACCGCAATCTTCATTTCAATAAATTCTTTCTTTGTTTTAATTTACTCAATTCAAGATTTGTTCATAGTAAGAGGTAATCTCCTTGGCGATGTTATTGACATCGTATTTCGTTGCTATCAATTGAGAAGCCTGATAACCTATTTCGTTGCAGTATTCAGGGTTTTCCAGACAATGCTTTACCGCAAGAGCAAATTCTTCAGGTGTATCGGCGATTATAATGTTCTTTCCGTTTTCATACATCAAACCTTCGGCTGCAATCGTTGTTGCAATGACAGGTTTCCCTATGCTCATCGCTTCTATGATTTTGATTCTGATTCCACTGCCGGAAAGAAGCGGCACAACCATTATTTGTTTGCTTGTCATAAAACGCACGCTGTCATCAACCTCTCCGACAATATAGACATCTTTCATATTGTTTTCAAGTAACCAATCCGGCATATTGCGACCTGCAAAATAGGCTTTGACGTTCGGACTTGCAGACTTGACCGCTTTCCAGCAAGAATCCAAAAACCACTTTATGCCTTGCTCATTCGGAAACCAGTTCATACTGCCTATATGAAAGATGCTGTTTTCTTCTTCCAACACATCGGGTATAAATTCAGGCGTTTCGATTCCAACGGCAACAGCTTTGCATAATTTGCGATAGCCATTCTCTATAAAGTAACTTGCATCCACATCGGTAACGGGAAAGATCGCATCGTATTGATTGATGTTTTCTTTTTCGTAATACTCCAAAGTGAGTGCCAGATGTTTGAGATAATATCTTTTGAGTGGGTTTTTGGTTGCTTTGTATGTTCGTTTCCAAATCATATTCTCAACATTCGGAGAACGCAAAACAATCTTTGCTTTGCTTAACTTGCGAACCAAAGGAACGTATGGTGTAAGGAAAATACTCTCCATTTGAACTATGTCGAATTCTTCCTTTCTCAGAATTTCTGCAAGCTTGTTTTTCATCTGTTGATTGATGAATCGCTTAACGTGATAGCTCTCTCCGGTAAGCCAAGCTGTAAGTGCAGGTAATGGTTTAATGTCCAAATCGACAAAAACAGTCTCAAAATTCGTTTCATCTTTGTATTCCTGTGGCAGATTCTCAAGTTTGCAGGGGTGTTTTTTTGAATGAAACGAAAGGACTTTGACCTTATGCCCCATGTTGAGTAATCCTCTTGTCATAGAGTTCATTCCCATAGCACCACCATCTGTTGCAGGAAACGGAGGTTTATAACAAATTTGAAGTATCTTCATTTTCTTTCTTTGATTTCTTGAATTTGAAAAAATTAAACAGTTTTCCGAAAACTTTAGTCCAACTTTCCGGATTGAACAAAGCCGAATCGGATGTTGCTTTCATCGTAAGGACAATGCCAAGTGGCAAAAAGATGAGTGAAGACAGCCACATACCGAGCCAAACAGG
>DEPP01000134.1:0-10957 GCA_002358835.1 Bacteroidales bacterium UBA3389 | reverse complement strand
CCAAACAGGTATAGTACCTTCAACAGCCGCATTTTCGCCAACCTGACCGACTATATGGTAGATGATGAAAGCAAGAGTTGAAACCACCACCGGCATACCTAAACCGCCCTTTCTTATAATCGCTCCAAGCGGTGCACCGATAAAGAACAATATAAGGCAGGCTGCAGAGAGCGTAAACTTGCGATGAAACTCTATTTTGTGTCTTCTGATATATTCTTCGTCTGCTTTGATTTTTGCGTTATAGATTTCCAATTCTTGAGAGTAGAACTTGCGTTTTGCTTCTGAGAAAGCATCGAGTTTATTCATCTCTTTATCGCTCACACGTCCGTTTTTGTCGCATTGCATACTAATGTTCTTATCTCTAAACTCGGGTTCGTTGTTCATTCTTTCAAACAAAGCCTCTCTAACATGTGCTTTGTAAGTCGCATCTGCAACAAGCAAAGTATCCAAAGCAGATTTCAATTCCGTCACATTCAAGGTCTTGTAATGCCCATCGTATCTGTCTTCATTCGTTTTTTGATAAGCAAAGTTCGATATATCGAATCGGATGATTTGTTTCTTGTAATTCATCCTTATCAGTTGTCTTGATTCTTTTCCCTCCTGACTTAAATCCTCATCAAAGGTGTATCCGTCGAGCAGAACAAAAATCAACGTGTTCCCATCCTTGCTTGTGTACATCTGACCGCTGTCTGCTATGTTTACATTGTTATTTCCCAAGTCTTTGCTGTGATCATAGATGATTATGTCTTTCAGATAACGCCCGCTTTCGTCTTTTTCGCCGATTTTAATCGTATAGTTGTCGATTTCGGAATAGAATTGACCGGGTTTTATGTTCAAAGCAGGTTTCTTTGTCTTGATTTCGTAAGATATAAGTCTGAGATTATTTGTTGCCGATGGGATTACGTTGTTCGAAAACACGAATGCCATAATGCAAAAACAAAGTGATAGAACGATAAGCGGGCGAAGGATTCTCCACAAAGAAAGCCCCGAAGACTTCATTGCGACTAATTCGTATTTTTCTCCGAGGTTTCCCATAGTCATAATCGAAGCCAAGAGAATCGAAAGCGGTAAAGCCATAGGTACAAGCGTAGCACAGGCGTATGCAATCATTTCAAAAATCACCGAAGCCTCCAAACCCTTGCCTACAAGCTGCTCTATCTTCTTCCAAAGAAACTGTAGCAGAAGCACAAAGACCGCAATGGAGAACGTAAGCACCATTGGGCCGAGATAAGACTTCAAAAGATATTTGTCTAACTTCTTCACCGACTATCTATATTAAATATGCAAAGGTACGAAAATAAATTCGAATCGACCGAAAGTTTAACAGCTGGAAATAAAACAAAGAAACATTTTGCTGAAATCAAGATTTATTTTAGCCAAGTCAAGAAAGAAAAAAATGAAACTTGAAAAGAAAAAAGGAGTTTCGCTATCTGCAAAACTCCTTTTTGATGTAGCGGGAACGAGAGTTGAACTCGTGACCTCCGGGTTATGAATCCGACGCTCTAACCAACTGAGCTATCCCGCCAAATGAGGTTGCAAAATTACAATCTTTTTTTGTTTCAACCAAAAATAAAGATGTTTTTTTTGCTTTTTCAAGTAATATTTTTCTTAAGTTGTTGATTTATAGTTCTGATTGAAGATGTGTACCGATGCTGTTTTTGTTTGATAACGCCAATTGCTCAGGCGTTCCGCTCTCTGCAATCATTCCTCCTGCCTTTCCTCCTTTGCTTCCCATATCTATTATATAATCTGCAACCTTTATCACATCGAGATTGTGTTCTATGATAATCATGCTGTTGCCTTTGTCGATAAGTTTTTGCAGAACTTCCAATAAAATCCGTATGTCTTCGAAATGCAGTCCGGTTGTCGGCTCATCCAGAATGTAAAGCGTGTTTCCTGTATCTTTTTTGCTGAGTTCGGTCGCGAGTTTTATTCTTTGACATTCTCCACCCGAAAGAGTAGTCGATGGTTGTCCGAGAGTAAGATATCCCAAACCAACTTCCACCACAACAGAAAGCTGTCTCTTTATTTTAGGATAGTTCTCGAAGAAAGTCAAAGCATCAGAGAAACTCATATTCAGTACATCGTTTATGCTCTTTCCTTTATACCTTACTTCCAATGTTTCTCTGTTGTATCTCTTTCCTCCACATTCGGGACAGGTTACATAAACCTCGGGAAGGAAATTCATTTCTATCGTTTTGATTCCTGCTCCCTGACATTCTTCACAGCGACCGCCTTTGACGTTAAAAGAAAATCTCCCGGCGGGATAGTTCCTGATTTTTGCTGTTGGCAGACTTGCATAAAGCTTTCTTATTTCGTCAAAAACGCCTATGAAGGTTGCAGGATTGCTTCTTGGAGTTTTCCCTATCGGAGCTTGATTTATCTCGATTACTTTGTCGATATTTTCAATTCCTTCTATACTTTTGTATGGCAGAATGGCTTTTTCGCTTCGGTGAAGCAGGTTGCTGAGGATCGGATGCAAAGTGTCGTTTATCAAGGATGACTTTCCGCTACCCGATACTCCCGTGACGCAAACGAGCATTCCCAATGGAATATCCAAATTTACGTTTTTAAGGTTGTTTCCGCAAGCTCCGTACAGATGAATGTGCTTACCGTTGCCCTCTCTTCTTGTTTCGGGGATAGGGATTTTCTTTTCACCTTTCAAGTATTGGCAAGTGATCGAGTTTTGGTTTAATATATCTTTCGGACTTCCGATAGCGGTAAGCTGTCCTCCGTTTATACCTGCTCCGGGACCTATATCAATAATGTAATCCGAAGCAAGCATCATGTCTTTATCGTGCTCTACGACAATGACTGTGTTCCCTAAATCTCTCAAACGCTTGAGCGATTCAATCAATCTTATATTGTCCGTCTGGTGTAAGCCGATGCTCGGCTCGTCTAAAATATACATTACATTGACTAACTTACTGCCGATTTGCGTTGCAAGACGTATTCGTTGGCTTTCCCCACCTGATAGACTGCGTGTGCTTCTGTTTAAGCTCAAATAGCCTAAGCCGACATCCAAAAGGAAGTTTATCTTGGTGTTTATTTCTCTTAAGATTTCTGAAGCAATCTCTTTCTCTCGCGGACTCAGAAATTCTTCAATTCGAATGCACCATTGGGATAATTCTGTCAAATCCATGTTCGCCAAATCGGCAATGTTCTTGTCTCCGATCCTGAAATGGAGACTTTCTTCTTTAAGTCTGCGACCATTACAATGAGGACACGTTTTGTTGCTCATAAAACTTGCCGCCCATTTTTGTATGGAAGCAGGGACGGATTCTTCGTTGAATTGAGATGCAATGAAGTTTACAACACCCTTAAAATCGTTTGGCATGGCGGAATCTTTGCATTCTCCATATAAAAGCACGTTTAATGCTTGCTCTGTGTAGTCTTCGAAAGCCGTGTTCAATGAGAAGTCATACGAAAGCCCGATTTGAGATATTTGTTTTACGAACCAGCTGTTCATATTCGGCTTCCCGATCGGTATTAAGCCACCATTGGCTATGCTTTTCTTTCTATCGGGAATTATTTTGTCGATTTCAACCTGTGTAACCTCACCTAAACCATTACAAAACGGGCAGGCACCATAAGGAGAGTTGAAAGAAAAAGTATTTGGTTCGGGTTCCGGATACGAGATTCCTGTTGTCGGACACATCAAAAGTTGTGAGAAATGTCTGATTTTCTCGTTTTCATCGATTATCATCAAGCTGTTTTTGCCGTGTTTGAAGGCTGTCTCAATCGATTTTTTGAGTCGTTCTTGTTTTCCATTAGAAGATATTTTCAGTTTGTCGATAACGATCTCTATATCGTGAACCTTGTAGCGGTCAACTCTGAGTCCGCTGACCAAATTCTCAATTTTGCCGTCTATTCTGACTTTTAAGAAACCTTTTTTCGTGATTGATTCGAATAACTCTCTGTAATGTCCTTTTCGGCCTTTGACAACGGGAGCCAAAATAATTATCGAACTGTCATTATAGCATGATTCGATTTCTTGGATTATTTGTTTTTCGGAGTATTTTACCATTTTCTCACCCGTATTTATCGAATACGCTTGAGAAATCCTGGCAAAGAGCAATCTTAATAGGTCGTATATTTCGGTTGTTGTGCCGACTGTCGAGCGTGGGTTTTTGTTTGTCGTTTTTTGTTCAATGGAAATGACAGGCGAAAGCCCTGTTATCTTGTCTACATCAGGGCGCCCGATATTCCCGATAAAGTTTCTGATGTATGATGAAAAAGTTTCAAGATATCGTCTCTGCCCTTCGGCATAGATAGTGTCAAAAGCAAGAGAACTTTTCCCGCTTCCGCTCAATCCTGTTATTGTAATAAGGCTGTTTCTTGGAACAGATAACGATATGTTTTGCAAGTTGTGTGTTCTCGCACCAAGTATTTCAAGTTTATCATTAAGCATAAATTATACTCCTCTTTATTTCTTTGCAATGATACGATAATTTGCTCTTTTGACAATCCATTTCAAGTAAAAAAATAATCAAATGGACAATTTTTGTTACCTAATTGCTGTTTTTATAGTAAATTTGCGCTTTGAAATTAAGTAAATAACATAAACAAAAGTAAAAAAGACTACTATGAATAGAAGATTGATTGCAGTCGGATTGGTGTTGGCAACGGTTCTTACTGCGTGTAACGGAAATCTTTCAAAGGAAAGAGAAAAACAATTGCAAGATTCATTTGCAGCGGTTATGTCGAATAAAGATGCGGAAATGGAAACCCTTTTCCAACAACTCAATGAGATAGATGCAAATCTTGGAGAAATTGCAAAGACTTATACAGATGTTGCTCAGGCTGCAAATAATTCTGGTGAGGTTAGCAAAGACGCCGCTTCAAGTATAAAAAACAAGATAACAACCATAAACGATATTCTTGCGGCAGACAGAGAAAAACTTGCAAATCTAAGTGCGAGAGTAGGTAAACTTCAAAAGCAAAACAAGCAACTTCAAACCTTTGTCAGCAATTTGGAACAAAGAATAGCAGAACAAGAAGAGCAAATACAATCACTCACAGCTGAGTTGCAAAAGAAAAATGTCGAGATAGACAATCTTACAAAGAATGTTAAAGATTTGGAAAGCAATGCAAAGAAAAAAGATCAGAAAATAATGCAGATTGAAGACGAAAAATACACTGCTTATTTTGCAATAGGAACTAAAAAAGAACTCAGAATGAAGAACCTTGTAGATAAAAGAGGTGGCTTTATCGGTTTGGGAAAAGCAATAGTTCCTGCTGATAATACTGATTTTGCGGCATTGACTAAAATAGATACAAGAAACACTCAAGAAATCCCTTTGACAGGAAAAAGAATAAAAATCGTAACTACTCATCCTGATACATCTTATTCATTGGAAGGAGATCCTGCTCGCCCAACTTCAATAAGAATAACAAACCCAGATTTGTTCTGGAAGGCAAGTAAGTGCTTGGTTATAATGGTTGATTAGGTCAAAGTATAAAAACAGAATAACAAAACAAGGAAATCGTTTTACAGAAAATGGTTTCCTTGTTTTATTTTTTTTGTTTGCGTTCGGCAAGGTCGAAAGACAAAAAAATACAATGAAAAATAAAGGTTTGCAAAACAAAGATTAGTTCAAGCGAAATCAAGAAACAGTTTTTTGATTCTTTGTTTTGATTTTCTGAAATCAAGATTTGGTAAATTCTTTCCTTGAAATTGTTTCTTTTTTTTCAAAATTGGGTGGAAAATATCTTAAGTTGAGTTTTTTTTGTTTTTTATCGGTGTTTTGAAAGAGCGAAAAAGTTAATGATTTTATGCCTTTTTCACATTGTTGTTTAATTTGTTTTGTGTATAGTTTGAGAATAATTCGTTTAATTCAAATAAAAATAGTACCTTTGCAAGGTAAAAATTATATCTTATGGCAAATAGTCAAATAGTTACAGTAGAAACTGCAAAAGAATTGGGATTGCTACCCGAAGAATTTGAAAAGATAAAGGAATATCTTGGAGGCAGAGTGCCTAATTATACAGAGTTAAGTATATATTCTGTAATGTGGAGCGAGCATGCTTCTTACAAGAATTCGATTAAATATTTGAAAACATTACCTCGAGAAGGTAAGCAATTGTTGGTAAAACCCGGAGAAGAGAATGCCGGAATGGTTGATGTAGGTGGCGGATTGGCTTGCGTGTTCAAAATAGAATCGCATAACCATCCTTGTGCCGTTGAACCGTTTCAAGGAGCTGCAACAGGCGTTGGTGGAATCAACAGAGATATTTTTACAATGGGAGCAAGACCTGTTGCACAATTGAATTCATTGCGCTTTGGCGATATAAACAATCCTCATACCCAATGGTTGGTTAAAGGTGTTACCAAAGGTATTTCTCATTACGGTAATGCGTTTGGCGTTCCTGTTTTGGGCGGAGAGGTTTTCTTTAACGATTGTTTTGAGCATAATCCATTGGTTAATGCGATGAGCGTAGGGGTTATGAAGAAAGAGGATTTGATAAAAGCTTTGGCAAAAGGCAAAGGAAACCCTGTTTATATAGTTGGCTCAGCCACAGGAAAGGATGGCATACATGGAGCAACCTTTGCTTCGGCAGATGTTACCGAAAACTCAGCTGACGACATTCCTTCAATACAAGTCGGCGACCCATTCCAAGAAAAATTGTTGCTTGAGGCTACTTTGGAATTAGGAAAGAGTGGAGCAATAGTCGGAATGCAGGATATGGGAGCTGCAGGTATCATTTGCTCAACTTCAGAGATGAGTGAAAAAGGTAATTCCGGTATGATAATCGACTTGGATAAAGTTCCATTACGTCAAAGCAATATGGAACCATGGGAAATTCTTCTTTCCGAAAGTCAGGAACGTATGTTGGTTTGCGTAAAACAAGGACAGGAAGAAGTCGTAGAGAAGATTTTTGCTAAGTGGGATTTGAATTGTGCCAAGATAGGTGAAGTAATAGATGAGGATATGTTGTATTTCCGTTGGCATGGTGAAGTTATAGCACAAGTTCCTGCCGCATCCTTGGTATTGGGTGGCGGAGCTCCTGTTTACGATCGTGCATACAAAGAACCAGCTTACTATAAGGAAGCACAAGCATTCTCAAAAGATAAAGTTGTTGAGCCGGATATGCAAGAGGCAAAGAAGATTGCAGCATTTTTGGCGGCGGCTCCGAATATCGCATCAAAGAGATGGGTTTACGAACAATACGATTCTATGGTTGGAACAAGAAATATGACTACCAATAGACCGTCTGATGCAGGTGTTGCCAACTTAAAGGGAACAGAAAATGCAATTGCTATGACTTGTGATTGCAATTCAAGATATGTTTACTCAGATCCTTGTATTGGAACACAGATTGCTGTCTCTGAGGCTGCAAGAAATATTGTTTGTGCAGGAGGTGATCCGTTGGCAATAACAAATTGCTTGAACTTTGGTAATCCTTACAATGAGGAAACTTATTGGCAATTTGTCAAAGCGATAGAAGGTATGGGTATAGCTTGCAGAAAATTCAATACTCCGGTAACAGGAGGAAACGTAAGCTTCTATAACCAAGCTTCGATGAATGGAAAAGTTGAGGCAGTCTTCCCTTCACCTGTCATAGGTATGATAGGAACGATTGAAAAAGACAAACAAATGACATTGGACTTCAAGAGAGGAGGAGCAACTGTTTATTTGTTAGGAGACATTGTTGATGACATCGCTTGTTCTGAGTATCTATATTCTTATAGAGGCATAAAACTATCATCGGTTCCTCATTTCGACATCGATAAAGAGGCGAATATGCAAAAGGCTTTGAGCGATTTGATTAACCAAGGTTTGATTGAGTCAGCTCATGATGTGAGTGAGGGCGGTGTATTCATTGCTATGTTGGAATCGGCTATGTGTAGAAATTATGGATTTGACCTTTACACAAGCGGAGAAGTTCGTTTGGACTCATTCTTGTTCGGAGAAAGCCAAGGCAGAGTAGTGGTTACGGTTAAGGAAGGCAAGGATGATGATTTCATTGATTTGCTTAGACTTTCCGGAGTTGCATGTTGTGCAATAGGATGTGTGAGAGAAGATGGTGAAATCTTTGTCGATGAAGAGTCTTTCGGAAAAGTGTCTTCTTATAAGTCAGTGTATGACAATACAATAGGAGATGTTTTGAATAACTAAAAGAACCTCGCGATTAAAACAAAGAAACTAAAAATTAAAATCAAGAAATAAAAAAATAAATCAAAGAACTGATTTTGCGAAACAAAGAATCGTAAAATCAGTTCTGCGGTGAAGAAACGGTTAAACAAAAAAACAGAAAAAATAATGAAGAAAATATTTTTGTCAGCCTTGTTTTTGGGACTTTCTTTCGGCGTTTTCGCTCAATCGGAAGGCGGAATAACTCCCGAAATGATGCAAAAAATAAAACAATCATACAAATCGACACCAGAAGATAAAGCATTGAGAAATGCAGTTGCCAATGGAAAGATTCAATCTTTGGCTTTGAACCTTGACAATCTTGGAAAGTATGATACGCATTTTTCACACAGAGTTAAAAGTAAAGGAATCAGTGACCAAAAATCATCAGGCCGTTGTTGGATGTTTACAGGCTTCAATGTAATGAGAAGCGAAATGATTGCAAAATACAATCTTGGAGCATTCGAATTCAGTCAGAATTATTTGTTCTTTTATGACCAATTGGAGAAAAGCAATTTGTTCTTGTCCTTAATAATAAAGCACATAGACGAACCATTAGACAGCAAACACAATGAATGGTTGATGAAAAATGTTCTTTCAGATGGAGGGCAATTTACAGGAGTTTCCGATTTGGTTACAAAATACGGATTAGTACCTTCAACTGTTCAGCCTGAAACTTACAACTCTAATAATACAAGAAAAATAGATGAGTTGATAATATTAAAGTTGAAGGAATACGCTTTGGAACTTAGAGCGATGAAAGCCGACAAAAAAATAAAGAACGACAAGTTGGAAGCAAGAAAAGTTGAAATGCTTTCTCAAGTTTACAGAATGTTGGTATTGGCTTACGGCGAACCGGTTCAGGAATTCACATATACTTTGAGAGATGTCAATGGTAAGGAAATATCTACCGAGACTTACACCCCTAAATCTTTCTATGAAAAATATGTAGGCAAAGATTTGAAGAACTCTTATTTGATGTTGATGAACGATCCTTCGAGAGAGTTTTACAAAGTTTATGAAATAGAAAATGACCGTCACGTTATGGACGGAGCAAATTGGAAATATATCAACCTGCCTATTGAAGACATTAAAAAGATTGCAATAGAATCAATCAAGGATTCAACAATGATGTATTTCTCTTGCGATGTTGGTAAATTTTTATACTCAGATAAAGGTCTGTTAGACGTAAACACTTACGACTATGGCTCATTGATGGGAACAACATTTGGAATGGACAAAAAGCAACGCATACAGACATTCGCAAGTGGCTCATCTCATGCGATGACTCTTTGTGCTGTCGATTTGGATAAAGATGGCAATCCTAAGAAATGGTTAGTTGAGAACAGTTGGGGGGCATCCAATGGTTGGCAAGGCCATTTGATTATGACCGATGAATGGTTTGAAGAATATATGTTCAGAGTTGTGGTAGACAAAAAGTACGTTCCGGCAAATATATTAAAGTATTTGGATCAGAAAGCTATTATGTTGCCACCTTGGGATCCTATGTTCAGCGAAGATATTGACTAAATATTTTTACAAAAATGAGAATGAGTAAATTCGTATCGATTTTATTGTTCTTGCTTTTTGCATCTGTTGCTTACGCTCAGCAACCTGATACTTTGTCTTATTCATACGATCAACAAGATTACTATGAAGAAGGAGAGGATGCTTATGAGTACGAGCCGTCCGATGAAGAGAAAATAGTGCAAGACGAGTCTGATGAAGCAAGAGAAAGAGTGCTTTTTATCGAAGACTTGTATGACTATGCTCTTTATTTGTTGGATGCGGACAGTTTGGTAAATCGTTATGCCAAATACGAGAATCAAGATGCGATAATCGAGTTTGTGAGCAATCCTTCCGAATTAGAAGGACTTGAACGCAAGTTTGAGGTTGTCGATATGCAGAGTGAAGAACCGTTCTTCTTTTGTAAGGAATATTTATTCAATGAAAACCAAGCCTGGGACTTTATTTACGAAAGACTTTACGACAAAAACGGAAAACTGATTCTTTTCGTAAGACAATATAATACATATAACTCAGGTTGTGCTGAAGTTGCGTTCGAACGTTCCGAGTATTATTGGAGCGAATCCGGCGAATTGATACGCAAAACTTATGAGATATATGACTCTCACAATACTTCGCTTGATATACAAGAGTGTTGGATGGAAAGAGAAGTATATGATAAAATAATGGATAAAGAAACCTTTATGTCCACATACGCATTTCCAACGACAAATGATGAAACAATAGAGGAGCCAGCGAAAGAATAATAGTAGAAAGTATGAATCTGATTATCGATAGGGGAAATACGTTGTACAAGACGGCTGTTTTTGATGGCAGTGATTTGAAGGCGGTTGAAGCATTCAAAGAATTGAGCGTATCGGATCTTGAAAAGATTTTTTCAAAACAAAGAATCAGTAAAACGATTCTTTGTTCTGTTGGAGGGAGATTTGAAAACGATTTGGTACAATATCTTAGAGCCAATACAGACTGCTATTCGATGGATGATGATTTGACACTTCCGATGAGTTTGTCTTACAAAACGCCTGACACGTTGGGAAAAGATAGGATTGCATCTGTGGTAGGAGCGTTGTCTTGTGCAAAAGGTCGTTCTGTTATAGTGATTGATGCAGGCAGTTGCTTGTGTGTTGATTATGCAGATGGGAATTCTGTCTATCAAGGTGGTAGTATATCTCCGGGAATAGGTATGAAATATAAGGCCTTACATACTTTTACGGCGAACTTGCCGTTATTAGATTTGGATGAAACAAATTTCGGTTTTTGTGGCTCTCGGACTGACGAATGTATTCATTCGGGGG
>DEPP01000118.1:3367-4750 GCA_002358835.1 Bacteroidales bacterium UBA3389 | reverse complement strand
ATGGAAAAAATAGACTTCATTTGGTATTTGAAGAAAATATCACTTTGGGCTTTGATAGGATACCTTGCAGGTGCAGGAACATTCTACTTAATGAGCACATTGATTTTCCACGTATAAGATTTAATTTTTCATTTTAATTATTTTAATTTGTTTACTCCCAAGAGCAAAAGTTCTTGGGAGTTTTTTTTGAAAACAAAAAGGTTCTTGCTTGGTTTACAGTCGGATTCTGTATATGATTCGTGCCATTTGCGGGAAGTGCTATGATGATTGTTTCACAGCAATTGAGGAATAATGCTTATCTTTGCAGTGATTGAATAGTTGAATTTGCTAATAAAGATTGCTAAAATATGAAACGATTTATTTGTTTGCTGATATTGGTTTTAACTGCTTTAGCTTCTATGTCTCAGAGTGTTTGTCGCGTTGCGGTCGATTCGCTTATGTTCAGAATCGATACGACGGATTATTGGCTTAAAACCTATACTCCCGATAAGGATTCTTGGTTTTCGTTTGTCAGAACAAAGCCTGCAACGACCGATTCGAAGATAGGTCTGTGCATTGTGGCTGCTTTTACCTCCAAAGCTCCCGAACATATTGTCGGCACCAATATCTGTGCAGGCAAAGCATCGTATGACAGCACCGAAAGTGAAACAGGCTATTGCCTTTTGGGTAAGGACTTTGTCGAAATAGGATTTCTGAACGAAGGCGGCAAGGCTGCGCAAGAGAGAGCAATAAACGAAAAATTGGATTACTTTCAACAAATACTTCTATTAAAGGACGGCAAAGCGATTCCTACGGAAGTATTTCGCAATCGTACGACTGCACGCCGTGCTTTGGCAATGAACGACAGTGTTTGTTGCATTGTCGAGACCGATGACAGAATGCACATCGATGATTTTACGGCTTGTATTGCCGAGATGGGTTTTCGTGATGCGATTTATTTGGATGTAGGTTCGTGGAGTAAAGGTTGGTGCAGAGATAAGCAAGGAAGATTCAGCGTTTTAGGTAAAAATCACCGCTCAACTCACTTGCAAACAAATTGGATTCTGATAAAGAAAAAGCAAACCAAAGCAAAAAAGAAATAATGCAAAAAAATAAAAGGTGTGTCGCTTGATTGCAACACACCTTTGCTTTCATTTGAATGTTTTTATTTCTGAATTACTTCTTGAAGTAACGGTTGTAAAGAGCTTCAAAGCCTTTTCCGTGTCTTGCTTCATCGCGTGCCATTTCGTGAACTGTGTCGTGAATTGCGTCCAAGTTAGCTTTCTTAGCGTTAGTTGCAACTCTGACTTTGTCTTCGCAAGCACCTGCTTCAGCGTTCATACGTTTTTCAAGATTGGTTTTTGTATCCCAAACAACCTCTCCCAAAAGTTCTGCGAATTTTGC
>DEPP01000118.1:2183-3281 GCA_002358835.1 Bacteroidales bacterium UBA3389 | reverse complement strand
TATCCTTCTCTGTCTGCTTGACGGCTCATTGCAAGATACATTCCCACTTCGGTACATTCGCCCATAAAGTGAGCATTCAAATCTTTTATCATCTCTTCTCCCGTTCCTTTTGCAACGCCTAATTCGTGTTCTGCAGCGAATGTCAATCCTGCTCCTTCAACCAATTCTTTGAATTTCTCAGCCGGTTGTTTGCATTGTGGACATTGTGCTGGAGCTTCTGGTCCTTCGTGTACGTACCCGCAAACGGTACAAATCCATTTCTTTGCCATAATCTTATCTGTTTTTATGTTATACAATCTATTTTTTGTTTTGTTTTTTTACAATGCAAAAGTATGCAAAGTTTTTTAATATGCAATGCAATTTTGCGGAAGAATATATTTATACATTTATAAACAATCAGTCTTGGTTATTGTTCGAACATATTTTCTACATATTCTGCCGTTTCATATCTTATCTGCTGTTTATTGTAACCACATCTTACGAATCTCGTTATAGAAATCGGCTCTTTCAAGATGCTTTGGGTAAACAAAAAATGCGTAATTGCAGATATTATGGTTCGTTTCAGATTTCTGCATTGAAGCTTCACCCTCATTTCTCTTAAAAGCCTCAACCCAGATGCAATCTTTTGTCGGTTCAAAGTCTGTTATATCCGATTTCGAGAAAGAAGCAATCTTATGACTACCCCACTCAAAGGCTTGCTTTTCACTATTGATCAATTGCCACTTCGTTCTGCCGTCGTCGCATCTCACATCGACTTTCCAATCTATGAAAACCCTCTCATCGGTATCGTTGATAAAATAAACATAAATGCTGTCTGTCGAACTGTATGTGTCAATTGATACGCTCAACGGCTCAAATGCTTTCTTGACTGTATGATAAACCATTTTCGGTTGCCAATCCGAGTCGATTATACTCCAAGATATTGCAGGATAAGGCTCATTGAGTTGCCACAAAAGGCTACCCATACAATACGGCATTGCTCTGCGTTGAGCCTCTATGCCGATTTTGAAAGCATCACAAGCGGACAAAGCTGCTTTTTCAAGCCACTCTTCTCCTGTTTGAGGAGTTTCAAATCTCTCTTCAAGTCTGTTGCGTATC
>DEPP01000118.1:0-2150 GCA_002358835.1 Bacteroidales bacterium UBA3389 | reverse complement strand
ATGTTTTTGATGAATCGCAAATTGTGGATTGTCCTCCGAATAAGGTTCGGGACTGAATCCGGAGACTGTTTCCAAATTTGCAGGAGATTGAAAACCGAATTCGCTCATAAAACGTGGCACTTTGCGAGTGTAAGTCTCAAAAACGGAATCTCCCCACCAAACTCCCCAATAGTGAGAGTCTCCTTCGGTCATCGATTGCGGTTTTCCCCAACCATGAATAGGTGAAGTATGTACATAATCGGACATTTCGGCTGTTATGCTTACTATCTCTGGAAGAATATCCTTGAATAGATGTTCGTAATTCTTCAATGCGACGACGGTGTCTCTGACTTCCTTTTTCCAACCCCAGTTTTCCCAGCCTTCAAACACCTCATTGTTTCCGCAGAACAAAGCAACGCAAGGGTGAGATGCGATTCTAAAGGTATTGAGTTCTGCATCTATTCTCACACCTTCAAGATAGGCACTGTCGGCAGGGTAGAGTGCACATGCGAAAGGATAGTCATGCCAAATCAAAATACCGTTCTCATCGCAGGCATTCAAACTTTTTTCATCCATATAAAAGCCTCCGCCCCATGTTCTGAGCATATTCATATTGGCTTCTTTGACAAGGCGTATGTGTTCGGCAAGTGATTCGTATTTTTCGCCGTGCATTGCAGTCGGAACAAGGTTTGCACCCTTTGCAAAGAACTTTCTGTCGTTGCAAACAAAGTAGAAACTCTCCCCATATTTGTCTTTCTCACGCACAAGACTGATAGTGCGAATACCGAATCGTTTTTCCTCATTATGAATCGTTTTTCCATCAGCGTCAAACAAAGTTATCTTCGCATTGTAAAGCGGTTGTGCACCCATGCCGTTTGGAAACCACAACTGCGGATTGGCGATTGAGAAATTGAATTTGCAGATTGAGAAATATCTATCTTTATAATAAAAATCCAATTCAAGTTTTTCGCTCAACACCATTTTGTTCTCACTATCAAAAACCTCTATCGCGGCACTTGTTATCTCTTTCCCATCGACAGGAGTCAGGACAGAAAGCAACATCTCGGCTTTTTCCTTCTCTATCTTAGTAGTCTGTATGTTTATATTTTCAACAACAGAGGGCTGATTGGAGAAAGAAATTATCAAAGGCATAAATACCTCGCCTGCAAGCTGTCTTGGAGCCCAATCCCAGCCGAATTGAAAAGCGGCATGTCTGAATACGGCTCGTTTTTCCGAAACCAAAATATCGTGTTCTTCGGTTTTAACCTTATCGAATCTTGGTTTTATAGGCTCGATTTCAATTCTTATTTTATTATCTCCTTTAACAAGCAAATGTCTTATGTCTTCTTTGAATCGTAGAGAGTTGTTGTGTTTGCGAGGAACAGCGATTCCGTTCACGGAAACTTGGAAAGATAAATCCGAACACTCAAATTCGAGTTCGCAATAAGGATATGCCAACTGTTTTTCATCGACAGACAAGTTGAAAACATAGGTTAAATGACATGTGTCCAAATATTGAAACTTCAATTCGTTATCTCCATAATATGGCTCAGCGTTCATTTTATCTGCCATAAGGGAATAGATGTTCGCTTTGCCTTCTTGCAGTTGCAAAGTGTCGTTATTGCAAATCAAAATTCCGTTTTTGGTCAATTTTATTTTTTCTCCATCTTGGTTTTGTGCCATTGCAAGAGTGCCAAACACCAAAAGACAGACTGCAAACAAGATTATTTTTTTCATAAAAACCGTTTTATTCATTTAATTCTTTATTCCGCAACCAATGAAGCCGCTCCCAATATTGCCACTTTGTTGTCAGGCAATCCCGAAGGCTCGATTGATATTCTGTTTCTGAAAACAGGGTAGAGGTATTGTTCGAAATATTCTCTCAAAGGCTTGAATAGCTTTTCTCCTGCATTTGCCAAGCCTCCTGAAATAAAGATTTTTTCAGGTGAGGTCAAGACTGCGGCATTTGCCAAGCCGAGAGCGAGGTATTTTGCAGTCATATCAAAACACTCTAAGGCAAGTTCATCATTTGCATCTGCTGCATCGCTTATGTCTTTTGCTGTTATGTCGTCTATGTTTATTTGTCTTAGCAAGGAGTCTTTTGTTTGTGTTTGCAGTAATTCTTTTATGCTGCGAACGATTCCTGTTGCGGAACAATAGGTTTCAAGACA
>DEPP01000022.1:2613-4063 GCA_002358835.1 Bacteroidales bacterium UBA3389 | reverse complement strand
TTTTGCTCCGGTATGTACTCGTAGTTATCGGGATCAATGTCAACGTGAATACGCTTGCGCTGTTTTTCTTTTGCCCGCAACTTTTCGAGCCTTTTGTTTCTATCAATCATTCAAAAGTCTCCTCTCGGGTTCATCATCAGGCAAGCAAACCCATCCCTCGGGGAAGAAGTCTGTGTCGCGCATGTCTTCTTGGTAATAGGAAGCAAGCGTGAAAATGTCTTCCGAAATGAAATAAATGCCGACCGGCTTTTTCAAAGTCGCCAGCATTCGCGAAAGGATGGTTACCTCATAGGGCTTTTTGGTGACGTTAGAAACCTTCTGTGTGATGATTAGGTCAACCTTACCATCCATACAATCTTGAAGGAGTCTGCACCATTCGGGCGCACTTTCCATATTCGGTGCAACAGAACCTTCGTCAATATAGAAATCTACCAAATCCCACTTCGGACAAAGTCCTATTGTGTCAATAAAACCTTTCTTGTGAAAGTCGAGGTAATTGTCATACCGAGTCTGATTGAAGTAACGAATATACACTCCAACCTTATATGGATGAGATGCAAGCGGTCGCTCCTTGCGAATGCTGTGCATCCAAACCAAATGCTCGGCAATCATTTCTGCTCGTTCCGAGTCGTCACCGAAAATTACTGAAAAGTGAGGGGCAGTTTCAATCTGCGCCAGTTTAGCGTGAATATCGATTTCTTCCATGGCTACCTCCATTTTACACTTTCATAAATTCAGCCTAACATTATTATATCGGCTGTGGCTTATAATGGAATAAACCAGGGGTCAAGCGATTAACCGTCAGTTTATCGCAGATGTGAAAACGCAAAAAAAATAGTCAGCAGAAATCATCTGCTGACCAAAATTAGTCTTGAATTTTAATAATCAGTTTCGTCTTTTTTGATACGCATGGTTGCCTTCAGCTCTTTAACGATTTTCAAAATCGATTCCATCTCGGCGGGTGAGCAATCGTCAAGCACATCATTGAACTCGCCCTGGTAGATGCTATTGACCTCAGGAATGTTCGGACGAAGAAGAACATCGGCAGAAACCTGCAGCGCCTCGGCGATGAATACAAAAGTGGAAAGTCTAAGTTTCGATTTACCGCATTCGATTTCACTCACGTGGGGAACGGAAATATAGGCCTTCTCTGCTAACTGCGCTTGGCTCATACCTTTCTTGGTGCGAACCTCGCGAATCCTCGAACCAATCTTTTTGTAGGTCTCAAGATCAAGTTCTTTCACAAAAAATACCCCCTTTTGAAAATAATCTATGACTTATTATATAAACTATGGCTTATTTAGTCCATAAGGTATGGACTATAACATAAGGTATGCCTTATAATAGAACCGACAAAATTTAAACTGGAGGTTACTATTATGCAACTCAACTACATCGCGCTCGGTCAAAGGATCAGAAACATCAGGACCAAGAAAGGCATATCCCAAAT
>DEPP01000022.1:1939-2504 GCA_002358835.1 Bacteroidales bacterium UBA3389 | reverse complement strand
GAACTGAATGTCTCGACAGACGATCTGCTCGTGGACAGCTTGGCGAACACAATAAAGGTCTCAAATCATGAGTTCGCAACAATCGTCTCTGACTGCAATGAATATGAGATGAGGGTTCTCCTTGACATCGTGAAGAAAGCCAAGGAGTCCATGCGCGAATATAAGTATCTCATCAGGCGCAAATAAAGTATAACCATAAAAGTTGACCGATGGAACATTCCAGGGGTCAAGAAATAAACCACCGGTTTATGATTTGAAAATCGCATTAACCGGTGGTGAATCGTCATGCCCAAAATCAAAAAAGCAGCTTGCGAATATGTTTTCTTGGGTTTGCGAATACATTTTCTCTAATAACAAGACAATGTCAAAATTGGTTGATATAATTACAATCGGAAAGGTGGCGATAGCGAATGATTTATTACACAGGAGATATTCACGGATCTAAATTTGAGGTCGTAAGGTTATGCAAACGATTCAACCTTACGAAAGAAGATACTATCGTCCTCCTCGGAGATGTAGGTGCAAATTATTATGGTGACTCTCGAGATGAAGAACTGAAAGAAGT
>DEPP01000022.1:0-1816 GCA_002358835.1 Bacteroidales bacterium UBA3389 | reverse complement strand
GGCACCGTGTGGTACGAAGAAGCATACCCGAACATTTTATTTGCCAAGGACGGCGATGTATTTGAGATAGAAGGAATTAAGCATCTTGTCATTGGCGGTGCTTATAGCGTAGACAAGTTCTATCGCATCACCCGAGGATACGGATGGTGGGCAGACGAACAGCCCTCAAAGGAGATCAAGGAATATGTAGAACAGCAGATAAGAGAGAAAGACTTCGACATCATCCTCTCTCACACCTGCCCATTCAAATACGAACCACGCGAGATGTTTCTCGCAGTCATTGACCAAAGCACGGTAGACACCAGCACAGAGAGATGGCTCGACACCATAGAAGAAATGGTGGACTACAAAGCTTGGTATTGTGGGCATTGGCATACCAATAAGAGAATTGATAAAATGCACTTCCTCTTCCACGGGTACGAAACAAGTGATGATGTAAAGCGAATTATAGAAAAGAGCTGAAACACATGGACAATCATCCGCAATGGATAGTTTTACACCACAACATAAATGCCAAGAAAATAGAACCCTACAATGTACTGCGCCATGGTGGTATCAGAGCGGACATCGTAAAAGCAACCAAGCACTGCAAAACGAAAGAAGAATTTGCAGATAAACTGCGCAGCTCCTTGATGTACTACTATTGGAGTAAGTGTGAATGGGAAATAATTGTCGGCCCCTGGTGCGGAGGTAGGGATACCAAGGAAATCAAGATCGATGTCTTCGACCAGGTAATGTACAATTGGGAACACTTCTTGGAGTATGTTTGGAACGAAAGGAAAAGGATCTGCCTATGGGACAAGGAAATAAAGGAGAGGTTGGCAACACAGACCGACTAAAAAAACTCGTATTAAAGAAGTGTCAAGCAGACCTTGCCTTCATCGTAAAAAACAATATAACTAACGAGAGCAGAATTGAAACGCTCTTTGATGAAATACTCGCATTCCACGATGACGAAATATTTATGGAGTTGTTCTGGGTGCTAATTGACTATGCTGAAAAGCATGAGCTTGCGTTAGCTCCCGCATATCGAAGGCTCGAAGAACTACTCCACGAAGGTGAATAATGAAAGGAAGGGATGCTTACATGGAACGAGAACCTTGGTGCTCGATATACGAGATCTGTAAGTATCTCAACTGCACCTATTATGCCGTCAAAGGCGCAATTAAGTATCACAATATGCCGGCTTACAAAGTCGGAAAACTTTGGCGTCTCAAAAAAAGTGAGGTCGATGAGTGGTTAAAAACACCCGAGGCACAGAAATCCGCGATTGCTGTACCTACCGACCCTGAGAAACACCAACAATTCCAAGAACGTTATGAAAGGATCAAAGCATTGAAAACTGAGCCTAAGACAAAGATTAGTTACAAGCCCTTGTTTAAAATGCTTATCGACAGGGGCATAAAGAAAAAAGAACTCGCACAAATGGCAAATATCAGCATTGCAACCGTGACCAAAATGGCTCAGGGCGGCAATGTCACTACTGATGTATTCGAAAGAATTTGTATAGCCTTAAACTGCAAGGTTGGAGATATCGTGGAAATTGTCCCCGTGGGAACACAAGAAGAAACCATAGCAAAGAAAGCGGATAATGAAATTAAGAAGAAGTCGGTGGAAACACCGGCTCTTACTATTAAGAAGACCAAAATATCCGAACCCGAGGTTGCAGATGAGCATGGACTCTTCCCAAGGGAACGTGAGATCGTCCACTTCATCTATGAACGAATACACTATTACAAAGAAAACCCTCCACTGTTTATGCTCAGGATGGTGCTCGATGAGTATGGTGCAGAGAACCCCAATATGACCGTGGGTG
>DEPP01000110.1:11673-17566 GCA_002358835.1 Bacteroidales bacterium UBA3389 | reverse complement strand
AAGAGAAAATTAAAACAAAGATTTATAATCGTCTGATAATCAAATGTTGAAATGGGACTTTTGTTTGTTGAGTCGATTCATTATTTTTGTAAAATGATTTTTGCGAAAGTCGTTGATTGTCAATTCAAAAAAAAGACGTACCTTTGCACCCGATTTTTGCGTACTTGTCACATCTTACCATGTGAAAGGAAAGTGTGCGGAAATTCAGTTAATTTATGTTTAACCGTTCGGTAAGGAACACAAAAAACAAAATCTTAAATGAGAGATCTTAAAAATGTTCAACCATTGGCTGACTTTGATTGGGATGCAGTGGCAAGTGAGCAAATGGTTTATGCGGCTGAAGACAAAGAAAAAATGTCTGAGGCTTATGACAAAACGTTTAACCAAGTCGGAGACCAACAAGTGGTTGAAGGAGTGGTTGTTGCAAAAGATAACCGTGAGGTTATAGTCAACATAGGATTCAAATCAGACGGAGTTATTCCTTTGAATGAGTTCCGTTACAACCCTGATTTGAAAGTAGGAGACACAGTAGAAGTTTTCGTTGTTCAAAAAGAAGATGCAGGCGGACAACTAAAACTATCTCACAAAGATGCTCGTATATTGAAATCTTGGGAAAGAGTAAATCAGGCATTTGAAAGCCAAGAAATAATAAACGGATATGTTAAGAGCAGAACCAAAGGTGGTTTGATTGTTGATGTATTTGGAATCGAGGCATTCTTGCCAGGAAGCCAAATAGACGTTAAACCTATCAGAGATTATGACGTATTCGTTGATAAGGTTATGGAATTCAAAGTTGTTAAAATCAACAACGAATATAAGAATGTGGTAGTTTCTCACAAGGCATTGATAGAAGACGAGATTGAAGCTCAAAAAGCAGAAATCATTGCTAAGTTGGAAAAAGGACAAGTTTTGGAAGGAACTGTTAAAAACATCACTTCTTACGGAGTATTCATTGATTTGGGAGGTGTTGATGGCTTGATTCACATTACCGATCTTTCATGGGGAAGAATACAACACCCAGAAGAAATCGTTAAATTGGATGAAAAGATCAAAGTTGTTATACTTGACTTTGATGAAGGCAAGAAGAGAATTGCTTTGGGCTTGAAACAATTGACTCCACATCCATGGGACAGCCTTGATGCTGAGTTGAAAGTTGGTGACAGAGTAAAAGGAAAAGTTGTTGTTTTGGCTGACTACGGTGCATTCGTTGAAATAATACCTGGAGTTGAAGGTTTGATTCACGTAACTGAAATGTCTTGGAGTCAACATCTAAGAACTGCTCATGACTTCTTAAAGATTGGTGATGAAATAGAGGCAGTTATATTGACTTTGGACAGAGAAGAAAGAAAGATGTCTTTGGGTATCAAACAATTGATTCCTGATCCATGGGCAAACATCGCTGATAAGTATCCTGTAGGAAGCAAACACAATGCAGTTGTTAGAAACTTCACAAACTTCGGAATCTTTGTTGAATTGGAAGAAGGTGTTGATGGTTTGATTCATATCTCAGATTTGTCATGGAGCAAGAAGATTAAACATCCTGCAGAGTTCACTAAGATTGGTGAAGCAATGGAAGTAATCGTTCTTGAAGTGGATGCAGAAAACCGTCGTTTGAGTTTGGGACACAAACAACTTGAAGAAAATCCTTGGGATGTGTTCGAAAGTATCTTTACAATGAATTCTGTTCACGAAGGTACGGTTATGAACGTTAATGACAAGGGTGGAGCTGTTATATCTTTGCCTTACGGAGTTGAAGGTTTCGCTCCAAAATCACACTTGGTTAAAGAAGACAAGAGCGTAGCAAAAGCTGACGAGAAATTGGAATTTAAGGTTATCGAATTCTCAAAAGAGAACAAGAAAATCGTAGTTTCTCACACTCGTGTATGGCAACCAGAAGAACCTAAAAAAGAAGAAAAGAAAGGTAATCCGGAAGCTGCTGCTGTAAAGAAGATAAACGAAGGCTTGGAAAAAACAACGCTTGGTGATATCGATGTTTTAGCTTCATTAAAAGAAGAAATGGATAAGAACGAAAGCAAATAATTTGCTTCAAAACTTAATTCATATAAATGACAAAGCGTCTGTGTCTTATGACACGGACGCTTGTTGTTTTTAGTAGAAAAGATGTAAAAAACGCTTGTTATTTGGTGGATTCGATATAATGAATTATCTTTGTACACTAAAAATTCAGTGTTTGCGTTATTAAATAGCGAGTGATTGAGTGCTGAAATGGCAAGAATGAATCTTGAAAAGAGAAAATTGTTTCTTTGTTTCGTCAGATTCTTTCTTGATTTCGCTAAATTGTTTCTTGAAAAGAAAAAAATAAAACTTTATATGAGAAAGATATTATTGATTTTGATGTGTTTTCTTCCTGCGATGCTGTCTGCTCAAGGGTTGAGAGCTATTTATTCATTCACAACTTATTCTTCAGAACAAGGAAATTACGTCGATTTAAACACTTCGATAGATTTGCAAAGTTTGATTTCGACTGCAGCAGGCTCGCAAGTAGAAATTACAACCTTGATTTGCGATGTTCAAAAGACTGATAGCGTGTTTTATGTCGATAAAAGAATACTCGAAGTCAAAGCAGAGGAGGCTTCAAAGCAAAATCAGATGCTTGATATTCAGAGAATAAAGTTGCAAAACGGTGTTTACTTGCTCTATATGAGCTTTAGAGATTTGAATTCTTCGCAAGCCGCAGTCGAAATCAAAGATGCGATAAAGGTGGATTACAAAGTCGGAGAATTGGCTCTTTCAGATGTGCAAATAATCAACGAACCTAAGAAATCCGATGCAAAAACTTTGAATGTGAAGCACGGATATGAAATGATACCTTATTCGTTTGATGCTTTACCAAAAAGTAAGAACAGATTGGATTATTATGTTGAGGTTTATAATGCCGATAAATATTTTGCATTAGACAGTCTCTATCTTTTGACTGCATCGATTGAGGATATATCTACAAATCGCAAAGTAGAGAACTTTATTCGTGCCGAAAGGGTTAAGGCAAAGCCTGTAAGCGTTCACATAGGTGCTTTGGATATTACTGAGTTGCCCGAAGGTAGTTACTATTTGACTTTGGAGGTTCGTGATGCCAAGAATATACTTCATGCTTACAAAAGAGAGCCTTTTTACAGACAAAGCGACAAAAAGCAAAACATAAATTCGGATATTCCACGTAATGCTTTCGTGCTTGGTTTGACAGACGAGCAACTTGATGAGAATATCAAGACTCTGGAACCTATTGCAAGCGAAGCTGTGAAGGAATTTATTAAAAAAGATTTACCTACCGCAACAAAAGAAGTTAAGCAGTTCTTCCTTTATAATTTTTGGAGGAGTGAAGATCCTACCTCACCTCAAACTGCGTGGCAGGAATATAGAACAAGACTTGAATATGTCAATCGTACATATACGACAAACATAAAACCGGGTTACTTAACCGATATGGGAAGAGTGTATCTTGTTTATGGATCTCCTTCATATGTAATCGATGAAAAATTTAAGGCATCAAGCGGTATGAAGAAAAGAACTTTGAATGACATTGCAGCAACTCCGGGAATGGAGAAACGAAGTGGCGATGGAGTAAACTATTTGCCTTATCAAATGTGGAGATATGACAAAACACCATTTGGGGAAAGCAATAGAATGTTCGTATTTTATGCAAAGCAAAACGATATGAGTGAATATACTTTGCTACATTCAAATGCTAAGGGTGAGATAAACGAAATCTATTGGGAGGATGTTTTGTCTCGTTACACTCTAGGACCGGGAATAGAGGGTGAAGCAGGAGTTCAGTTCCGTAAAGGTCACAAGTAGTGAAGCAAGAGCTAGCAATAGTTATATTAAATTACAATACGGCACATTTATTGCCCACTTACCTTCCGTCGGTTGTTGAATGCTCCGACGGAAGTGAGGTTATATTTGCTGACAATGGCTCAAGTGATGAATCTGTTGCCTATGTCAGAGAACACTTTCCTCAAATCCGTATAATAGAACTTGATAAGAACTATGGTTTTACAGGGGGTTACAATCGTGCTTTGAAGATGGTAGATGCCGAATATTACTGTCTGCTAAATTCTGATGTGAAAGTAACTGCCGAATGGACAAAACGCCCGTTGGAATTATTGAAACAGAATTCCGAAATAGCAGCATGTCAACCCAAATTGTTGTCTTATTGCGAGCAGGATAAGTTTGAATACGCAGGAGCAGCAGGTGGATATATTGATTCTTTGGGTTATCCGTTTTGTGCAGGCAGAATATTCGAACAGATTGAGAAAGACAAAGGACAATTCGAAAGAGAACGGGAAATTTTTTGGGCAAGTGGAGCCGCTTTGTTTATAAAGGCTGATTTGTATCATAAATTTGGAGGGTTGGATGAAAGATTTTTTGCTCACATGGAAGAAATCGATTTGTGTTGGAGACTGAAAAACGCAGGTTATAAAATAGTTTATACTCCTCAATCAAAGGTTTATCATCTCGGAGGCGGTACATTGAACAAGACCTCTGCACGAAAGACATTTCTAAATTTTAGAAACAATCTCCTATTGCTTTATAAGAATCTTCCGAAGAAAGAATTGAAATCTGTCTTGCAAAAGCGTAGATTTTTGGATTTTGTTGCGGCTATTGTCTTTCTTTTACAAGCCAAACCTAAAGAGGCAATTGCAGTTAGAAAAGCCTACAAAGCATTCAATGAAATGAAAAAATATTACCAATCAAGCGGAGAATCAGTCGCTTCTTATCCCGATTGCGTATATCATAAAAGCATTGTTGTTGATGCAAAACTAAAAGGAAAGAAAAGATTTGAAGACCTAAAAAAGGACGACTTCGAAAAATAAGCCTGAAATTCATTTCTTTCGATTCCTTTGGTTTATAACGTTATATTCTTTCTTTGTTTTGATTTACTGAAATCAAGATTCGTTTTACTGAAATCAAGAAATAATTTTCTGAAACAAAGAGTTGTTTTCCTTGTTCTAAGATTCTGTAAATCAGTGCTGTGTTTTTGTGTTTTGAAAACGTGATTTGCTTTGTTGTAACAGAGTATTGAGGCGTTTCTTGTTTAATGATATTTCCTCGATTTATACATATAAATGGACATAAACAAGTAATTGTGAATTTTGTTTGAAAGGTGTTGAAATATTTTTTGCGATATACATTGTGATTTAAGAAGAAAGTATTATTTTTGCTCAGTAAATTGGAGTAGAATTTTTTAATCAAAGGATTATTTGAAAAAACATGGAGACATTACTTGATGTATTGAATTTTGTAGGAGCTTTAGGCTTGTTCCTTTTTGGAATGAAACTGATGAGTGATTCGTTGCAAAAGTTGGCGGGCGATAAGATGAGGGCGGTTCTTTCAAAAATGACATCGAATCGTTTTAGTGGAGTTTTGACAGGGGCAGGTATCACTACGCTTATTCAATCCTCTTCTGCCACAACGGTAATGGTTGTCAGCTTTGTTAATGCGGGCTTGTTGAAACTTTCGGGTGCGATTGCCGTTATAATGGGTGCAAATATCGGAACAACGGTTACGGCTTGGATTATTTCGTTGCTTGGTTTCGAATTTAATATAAACATGCTTGTTTACCCTGCAATTGCGATTGCGGCACCGTTTCTGTTTATTGAGAAAAGAAAATCTGTCGGCGAATTTTTAATTGGATTCGCTCTTTTGTTTATGGGACTGGAAGCATTGAAGGGTGGAGTTCCTGATTTTACACTTCCACAATACTCAGGCGTACTTGAATTTATTGCATCTTTGTCCGGATATGGCTATCTTTCGATTCTGTTGTTTGTTTTGATAGGAACGATTCTTACTGTTGTGGTTCAATCTTCTTCAGCAATGATGGCGATTACTTTAGTTATGTGTGCAAAGGGGCTTATCGGATTTGAGGTTGCGGCAG
>DEPP01000110.1:376-11638 GCA_002358835.1 Bacteroidales bacterium UBA3389 | reverse complement strand
CTCGGAGAGAATATCGGAACTACGATTACTGCAAATATGGCTGCAATGATGGCGAACGCAACTGCAAAACGTGCTGCAAGGGCTCACTTGATGTTTAATGTGATAGGGGTTGTTTGGATGTTGGTTTTGTTCTATCCATTCTTATATCTCATTAGTTGGATTGTTGAACCGAATGGCGGAAACGGAATACACTTGGCAGCTCTTTCAATACCGGTTGCATTGTCTCTTTTCCATAGTATTTTCAATATAATAAATACGTCGGTACTTGTTTGGTTTATTCCGTCAATCGAAAGAATCGTATCTAAAATTGTGCCAATAAATGAAGAGGAAGACTTTCGTCTTAAATTTATTCCAACAGGTTTTATGGCGGCTTCAGAATTGAATATAGAGCCTGCAAAAAAAGAAATCGAGTCTTTCTCGAAACGAGTTCTCAGAATGTATAATTTCATTCCGGAATTGTTCGAAGAAAAAGATGAAAAGAAGTTTGATCAGCTTATGAGCAGAACTCGCAAATATGAAGAGATAACCGATAGAATGGAATTGGAAATTGCGAATTATCTTGCGAGAGTTAGTGAAAATGAATTGAGTGTCAATGCTTCTTATGAGATAAGTGCGATGCTTAGAATCGTGGATAATTTGGAGAGTATAGGGGATAGCTGTTATCAATTGTCGATTGCAATCGATGGAAAAAAGAAGCAAAATATATCTTTCACAGATGAGATGACCGAAAATTTGAGAACGATGTTTGCTTTTGTCAGAGAGGCTGTGGAGGTTATGAATAGCAATCTGTCGGAAAGCTACATTAACGTGAATGGTTCGAAGGCAAAAGAACTTGAAACCAAGATTAATAACTATAGAGATAAACTTCGTACCGAACATACAGAAGCAATAAAGAACAACGATTACTCTTACCAAACGGGCATTTGCTATAGTAATCTTTACGCTCAATGTGAGAAATTGGCAGACTTTGCAATCAATGTTACCGAAGCAATGTTGAAGGTGCATAAATAAGAAAAGAAAACTTGTTATCAGTAAATTCAAAGAATCTTTCCTATTTTCGGTGTAAGTTTTTTTTGAATTGATTGTCTAATAAGCAAAAATAAAGTTAGGAATTATATGAAGAGAGGTGTATTTTTTGTTATACTATCGGTTTTTGCTGTTTTTGGCGCGAGTGCTCAAAAGATAAGTGGAAAGGTTTTTGATGAAAATACCAAAGAAACCTTGCCTTATTGCAACGTTTATTGGTTGGAAGGTGGCGGTGGTGCTATTACAGACCATGAAGGTGTGTTTGTGATACAGAAAAAGAACAACAAACAAACTAAGTTGGTATTCAGTTATACCGGATATGCGAATGATACGGTGTTAATTGGAGAAAAAACTTCTGTGGATGTAGCTTTGAAATCGGTAGGTACTACATTAGGAATGGTAGAAATCAAAGAGAGAGTAAAGAGTACTTATTTGTCTAAGATGAGTCTTGAACAGAAAGAAATCATTTCTTCGGAAGGATTGAAGCACTTGGCTTGTTGTAACCTTGGAGAGAGCTTTGAAAACTCTGCATCGGTAGATGTGGGATATTCTGACGCGGTTAGTGGCAGTAAACAAATACAATTGTTAGGTCTTACGGGAGTTTATTCTCAGCTTTTGTTGGAAAATATGCCTTTTTTGAGAGGTCTGTCTGCTCCTTTCGGATTAGGATATGTTCCGGGTAGCTGGATGGAAAGTATTTCGGTGAGTAAAGGAGTTGCAACCGTAAAACACGGCTATGAAACGATAACTGGTATCATCGACTTGGAATATGAAAAACCTAATAAGGGAGATTTGTTCTCTTTGAATGCGTATGTGAACAACGAAATGAAGGGCGAGTTGAGCGCAAAGTTGAATCATATCTTCAATGACAAATTATCAACTGGTCTTTACATATATGGAACTTCTAATCAATTGAAAGCATACGACCATTTGGGAACAAAGCCTGACGGAACCCATGGTGACGGATTTATGGACTACCCTAAACATAGCCAATTCAATATTGTGAATCGTTGGACTTACGAAGTGCCTGACGGACTTTGTTCTCAAACAATGATTAACTACACTCACGAAGATAGAGTGGGGGGACAGATGGATTTTGATAAGAGTATGAGAGGTGATAGCACGATTTACGGACTTGGAGGTACAACTGACAGAATTCATTTCTTTACCAAAAACGGTGCACCTATAAATAACGCCTCTTCTTTCGGAACACAAGTTTCTGCAACTTACTTTAAGCAAGATGCTTTCTATGGTTTATCAAATTATAAAGGCACAGAAGGAGATGTTTACGCAAATGTACTTGTAAATAGTGAAATTTGGGGAGGACATAGTGTGGATTTTGGTGCAAGCTTCCGTTATTCTGACACAAGAGAAGACTTATACAGTATGCCATATCTTGGAGCAGTTGTGTTCAATTCAAATGATGCTGATTTGAAAGCTAATTTCTTTAAACAGGAAGTAGTACCCGGAGTATTCGGACAGTTTTCTTTTAAGTATGATAAGAAGTTTGTGGCAACTGCAGGTTTGAGATATGATTATAACTCATTCTATAACGCACACATATTGACACCTCGTTTACATTTTCGTTGGAAAATAACCGATGATTTGATATTCCGCGGAGCCGGTGGTAAGGGTTACAGAAGTGCAAACATTATTGCAGACAATTTTGGTATACTTGCATCATCACGAAACATACATATAGAAGAGACACTTCAAATGGAAGATGCTTGGAACGCAGGATTGAATATCTCTCAAACCATAAAGCTTGGCGGAGATAGAGAAATGACAATCGCATTAGACTATTACCATACGAATTTTGTAAATCAGGTTGTGATGGATTTAGATAGAAATGAGAACTATGTTTACTTCTACAATCTTGATGGCAAAAGTTATTCAAATGCAGCACAGTTAGACATAAATATAGAACCAATTGAACGATTCAATATCACGTTGGCAGGACGTTATAACGATGTTCAGACAACTTATCATGGCGAACTGAAACAAAAACCTTACGTTGCAAAGTGGAAAGGTTTGGTTGTATTGTCCTATAAGACTAAGTACGACAAATGGATGTTTGACTTGACAACTCAATTCAACGGAAGACAAAGAGTACCTTTGAATATAGGTTATACAAACGAATATGCAGATGCCTATATCTATATGTTAGGACAGATAACTCGCAAATTCAAGACGTTTGACATCTATTTGGGAGTTGAAAACCTTACAGACTACAAACAAGAGGTGCCTGTATTTGGTGCAGATCAACCATTCAGTAATCAATTTGACGCATCAGTAGTTTATGCCCCTGTAATGGGACGACTATTCTACCTTGGATTTAGATTAAACATCAAGTAAAAGTAGTAGAATAAAAATCACTGTATATAAAACAAAAACAAGGGTTTATCGAAATCAAGATTCGCTTTACCCAAATCAAGATTCGCAAAAATCTTTCTTGATTTCAGAAAAATAAAACAAAGAAAGAATCAAGGCGAATTTGCAATTGAAGAAAAAGAAGTTAAAATACATAAAAAGAGAATATGATGAAAAAAATGTTTGTACTTTGTCTGCTTAGTTTGATAGGAGCAGTTGGAGTTATGGCACAAGAAAAAACCGTTCAGATTTCTTTGCCTAAGTATTGTTGTTCGGAGTCTGACCCGATTATTGAAAAGGTTTTGGCATACGAAAAGGGAGTCGAGAGTTTTCAAATCAACCCTGTTACCAAGTCTGTAATAGTTACGTTCAAGGAAAAAAAGACTAATCAAGAGAAAATCGAAAAAGCGTTGGCTAAATCAGGTTTTGAAACGCCTAATTTCGAGGCTAACAAGAGAATGATTGAGAAATTGCCAACTTGTTGCAAGAATACTGCAAAGGGATTGGAAAGTAATTGTTCTCATTCGCACGGACATTCTCATGGAACAGATTGTGGCCACGACCATGGCGAGCATCAACACGACCATAGCAACTGCGGTCACGACCATGGCGAACATCAACACGACCACAGCAACTGCGGACACGATCATGGTAAGCATCAGCATGACCACAGCAATTGCGGACATGACCATAGCAAGTAATTGATTGCTTAATTAAAAGCAATGATTTATTTTTCATAGTTAAATTTTTTTTAATTGATAGAAGAGCGGGTGAGAAACTGCTCTTCTTTTTATTTATTCTTCATTATCTTGCGATGATTCTTTGATGCAATATATTTCAATTGCTTGTGTGGCATTTGTATTGCCGTTTTCTTTTGCCATATCGAGATAAAAACATCCTTGTTCAAGTTTTTCGGATTTTATGTAAGCCATTCCCAAAAAGTATTGTATGTCCGAGTATTTCGGATTCAAATCATTGGCCTTGGAAAGCAGTTTTATGGCTTGTTTGTATTGGTTTGCATCGTATGCAATCCTGCCAAGATTGAAATAACTGTCTGCATAGTACGGATGTTTTTTTATGTTGATGTTGTAATGTTCGATTGCTTTGGATGTAAAACCTGCTTTTTCTAATGCAATTCCAAGATTGTTATTTATGTAATTCAGTTCGGGATTGAGTGCGATTGCAGTTTGAAAGCATATTATCGCGTCTGCATACATTTCTGTATTAGAAAAGATTATGCCTTTTTGATTATGATATTTTGCAATGGTGTCATCGATTGATATTGCTGTGTTTATGTCGATTATTGCTTTGTCGTATTGTAGCAGATTGGTGTAAAAAACAGCTCGAAGATAGTATAGTTCGGCTGAATTGTCGTTTTGAATGCACAAATCCATATCTTCAATAGCTCCTTTGAAGTCTTTGTCGAATCCTTTTGCTATCCCCCTGTCTTTATATAAAGAAAGGGTTTTGAAGTTGTGGCTTTCTGCTTGGTTGAAATATGAAATGGCTGAAATGTATTCTTGTTGCAGTGTTTTTATTTTGCCAAGCATATAAAATGAAAAGCCGAGCGGATAATCTTCTATTGCGGTTGAAAGCATGTTATAGCACTCTCTGTAATTTGAATCGGCAAAATAAATAACTGCAAGAGCGGATTTATATTCCGGAATCTCATCTTGCTCTTGCGTATCGAGATAAGAACGTATTTTTCCCGCAATCATGGAAATGTCTTTTTTGTTCAGTACTTGCAATTGCTTGTAAAATTGTTGCGGATCGGTTTCTATAAATTCCAAACTCTCTTCAGCAAGTGCTTCTTCATTGTTATCGACAGCAGTATAGTAGAATCGGATTATATCGCTTGCAGGTTCGGCGACATCAAATTCATCAATCGCTTGCAGGGTTTCCTTTGCTGCTTTGTGCTTTTTTAGTTTATATTGACAGAATAGCTTTATTGGTAAAAGGTTTTCTGCACTGTCGATGTTGAGTCTTTCTGCCTCGCCTATGAATTCAATTGCCTGAATGTATTGTTTTGCATCCACATATTCCAATGCCAAAGTCTTCAATGTCTTTGTTTGAGCAAAAATATTGAAAGAAAAAAACAGCAATGTCAAAGTGTATAAGAATCTCATTCTACCAAGTTTGCAAAACCTTGTCTTAAAATCTGTGGTTCTTCTTCTGTGTAATCTACAACTGTTGAGGGTAAATGATTTGGTACATCGCTTTCCAAAATCATATCAACTTCGTTTCGATATTTTTCTTGCAATAATTCTCCGTTTGTATATTCGCTTTCATCAATTTCTGTGTGAGGAACTGAGCTTATAAGCAAAGGAGAATTCATTTCTTCTGCAATCTGTCTTGCTATCTTGCAGTTCGGAATCCGTATTCCTATTGTTCGCTTCTTTGTAAGAAAGATTTTAGGAACTTTATTTGAGGCTTGGAATACGAAAGTGAAAGCTCCGGGCGTGTTTTCTTTCAAAAGCATAAATTGATTTTTTGAAAAAGGCTTTGTGTATTCGGAAGCCTGTGAAATCGAACTGCATAAAATCGAAAACGATGCCTTTTCCAATTTTTTGTTTTTAATTCTCGCAAGCCTCTGTGCTGCTTTGTGATTATTAATATCGCAAACAAAACAATAGAAACTGTCTGTCGGAATTATTATTACGCAACCCGCTTTCAGAGAATCAACAACCCTGTCAAGTTGTTTTTGATCGAGTGTATCACCATAAGTAATCATATCGGAGAATTTACAAAAAAACGCTTGGTAATCCATACACAAGCGTTTTAAAGATTAAAACCATTAAAATTTGTGCCCGAGACAAGACTTGAACTTGCACGTCGAAACCGACACCACCCCCTCAAAGTGGCGTGTCTACCAATTCCACCACTCGGGCATTAAGTTTTGCAAAAATAGTAATAAGTTTTGAATTGGCATAACTTTATTCGTTTTTTTTCTCTACCTTTGCCGTCCGAATGGAACTTTGAAACAAAATATGAATACTGAAAAAGGTTCTGATTATATATTGTTAATAGAGACTGCAACTTCGATTTGTTCGGTTGGATTGGCAAAAAAAGACATTGTGATTGCGATAAGTGAATCCGAAGTGCCAAATTCGCATTCTGCAAAGTTGAGTATATTGATAGATAACTTGCTTTCGGATTGCGGAATCGGCTATTCCGACTTGTCGGCTGTTGCATTGTCTTTCGGTCCAGGCTCATACACAGGACTGAGAATAGGAGCCTCAACAGCAAAGGGCTTATCCTATGCGTTGGATGTGCCGGTCATTGCAGTGGAAACGCCTTTCGTTTTGGCAAAAGCGGCATTGGAAAAACACAAAGATTGTTCCGTAATAACTATGATTGATGCAAGACGAATGGAAGTTTATGCCAATATATTCTCAAAGAAAATGGAAGTTTTGAGAGATTGTTCGGCAGATGTGCTTACGGAGAACTATTACGATGAATTCTTGAAAGAGGACGAAAAAGTGTTGTTAGTCGGAGACGGAGCTGCGAAAACCAAAGAGCTGTTCGCAAACAAACAGAATTATTTTTACGATGATGCCATCAGACTTTCATCGCGTTTTATGGCAACTTTGGCTTGGGAAAAGTATCTCAAAAACGAATTTGTGGATACTGCGTTTTTCGAGCCTTACTATTTGAAAGATTTTATTGCAGTACGATCTAAAGTAAAGGGATTAAGATAATGGGAAAAAATAAATTGGAACGATTCGCCGAGAATGCCACATTCAAAAATCTGATACAGCTTTCGTATGAGGAAATTACGAATTTGGGGCAATGTCCTTTCAAAGGAAAATGGCGAAGTGAGTTTTTTGGAAACGATAAGCCCATAGTGTTGGAGCTTGGTTGCGGAAAGGGAGAGTACACAGTTGGATTGGCAAGAAAATATCCTGAAAAGAACTTTATCGGAATCGATATTAAGGGTGCCAGATTGTGGAGAGGATGCAAGACATCGAACGAAGAGAATATGAAAAACGTTGCTTTCGTTCGCACACATATACAAATGATAACTTCTTACTTCGATGCAAACGAAGTAGATGAGATTTGGATAACTTTTCCCGACCCTCAACTAAAGAAACCTAATAAACGATTGACCTCAGAACGCTTTTTGCAATTGTATTCTCAAATCTTGAAGCCGCAAGGCTTGATTCACTTGAAAACAGATTCGGCAGAACTTTACGATTTTACTCTAAACGAGGTCTTGATTCCTTCTTCGAGAGAGGTGATTTACCATACTGCAGATTTGTATCATTCAGATTTCAATGAGGAAGTGATAGAGATACAAACCTTTTATGAATCGATGTATTTGAAAGAAGGAAAGCCGATAACGTATATAAAATTCAGATTGTAAACAATAAGAAAGCCTTAGATTCGTTTCTAATCACGAGGGTTTTATATTATTTCTCGCTCGATTGATTCTTTGTTTTAAGAAAATGAAATCAAGAATCGTCAGAGCGAAATCAAGAATTAGAAAAATAAAATAAAGAAACAAAAAACGTAAATAAAATTAGTAAAAACCAATAATAAAAGAAAGATGAAGAAAACGATTTCACTACTGTTTTTTGCTTTGTTTGCTTGTGGTGTTTTTGCACAAGATAACAACGAAGCTGTGAACACAAACAAATGGATTGACACTTATTCAAGCTTGAATGCTGCAAAAGATTGGAACGGAATGCTATCCAAGTTGGCAGAATGTAGAGCAGAAGTTCCGAATTGGGAATTTGCAGATTATTATGAAGGAGTTGCAAACTTCAATTTGAAGAATTACCAAAAGGCAGTTGATGCTTTGACAAGTTTTATTCAAAAGAACCAAAGCACACCTGCAGCTTTCCTTTACAGAGGTAACGCATATTTGGAAATGAAAGAGCCTATCTTTGCGATAAAGGATTATGACGAATATTTGAAAGCAACACCAAACGATATTCCAACAATGCTTAGCAAAGCTCAAGCAAGAATGATAAACAAGGATTATGCGAATTATATCACCGATTTGACTGCTGTATTGGCAATAGATCCTAAAAACGCAGATGCTTTGTCAAACAGAGCTGCAGCTTATGCAATACAAAAAGATTGGAATGCAGTAATAGCAGACCTTACTTCAGTCATTGCATTGAGCGAAAAGGCTGAATATTATTACGACAGAGGATTTGCTCAATACTCTTTGAAGACTCCGGAAAGCATAGCTAAGGCCATAGAAGATTTTTCAAAAGCAGAACAATTGGGAATGATAACAGAGAAACTTTATTCCTCAAGAGCAGCTTGTAACAAGATGTTAAAGAAATATGCTGAGGAGGTTGCCGACTATACTCTTTTGATTGAATTGAATCCAAACAACGTTAATTATTATTATAACAGAGGTGTGGCTGCTTTTAAGGCAAATGACTTCAAGCGTGCTTTGACCGACTTTGATAAAACAATAGAATTGAATCCTAAACACGTAAATGCTTACAAGTACAGAGCCAATACAAAAGGTAAACTTGGCGATAAAGCAGGACAAGCCGCAGATGTTGCAAAAGTAAAAGAACTTACAGGAGCAGCTAAATAAGAAACATCGAAACAAAAACAATAAACCGCAGTCCGTATGTTTGCATCGATTGGCAGATATACGGATTTTTTTTCCCCTTATCCGAGAAGATTGAAAGGATGTGAAAAATGCTTGGTAGCGAAACTTGAAAACAGAAATCTGAAACAAAGAATCATTCGAACGAAACAAAGAAAGAGAAAATTAAAACAAAGAATCATTTTATCCGAACAAATGAAGCGAAAAACATAAGCAGAAAACCTGTCATTCAACCTTCAAACGCAAGCATTCCACCCTAAAAAGCAACCAAAAAGACAAAAGATGGGATGAAAACTATTTTGAAAGCGAAATTTTATGCGAAAATATTATGTTATATAGTAAAATCTTCATAACTTTGCAGACTGATTTTAATGGAAAATAAACACTAAAAATAATGGAAAATAATAAGTTGTTTGCGGAATTTCCCGAAGTTAGCACACAAGAATGGGAAGAAGTAATCATTAAAGACTTAAAAGGAGCAGATTACGAAAAGAAATTGATTTGGAAAACCTTGGAAGGCTTTGATGTAAAGCCTTATTACAGAGCTGAAGACTTGGCTACGTTGGAATATTTGAACGGAAACCCTGCTCAAGCTCCGTTTGTAAGAGGTTATAAAAAGACAACAAACGCTTGGGATGTTCGTCAAGATGTTATAGAATGCGACATTGCAACTGCGAATGCAATAGCTTTGGCAGGCATTGAAAGAGGAGTCAACTCTTTGGGCTTGGTTGCAAAGAACGTAAAGACATCTGCAGATATGAAAGCATTGTTAAAGGGTATCAATTTGGAAGAAGTGAAAATCAATTTCTTTAAATCGGAAGACTACCTTGAAACATTGAAACTTTTCATAGAAGAGGTAAAATCTCAAAACGTAGACAGAGAGAAAGTAAAAGGTTCAATCGATTTTGACGCTTACGCATACGCTTTGGCTAATGGTAAGTTCTACGAAGACTTGTCTAAGAGCTATGATCGTTTGGTTGAGATAATGAATTTGGTAAAAGAAAACATACCGGCATTCGATGTGCTTACAATCAACGGACGTGCGTTTAACAACGCAGGAGCTTCAATAGTTCAAGAATTGGCTTACACATTGGCTGCGGCAAACGATTATCTTTACAATTTGACTCAAAAAGGCATACCTGCACATTCAGTAGGATACAGAACAGTATTTGCATTTGCAACAGGAAGCAACTACTTTATGGAAATTGCTAAGTTGAGAGCTGCACGTCTTTTGTGGACAAAAATCATGGAACAATACGCTCCAAAATGTGAAACAGCATATCAATTACACATTCACACAGAAAGCTCATTCTACAACAAAACAATATACGATCCATACGTAAATATGTTGAGAACAACAACTGAAACCATGTCAGCTGCTATTGCAGGTGCTGATTCAATTTCAGTATATCCGTTCGACGTTGCTTACAAGAAAGCAGACGAATTCTCAACCAGAATCGCAACTAACCAACAAATTTTGTTGAAAGAAGAATCTTATTTGGACAAAGTTGTTGACCCGGCTGCAGGTTCTTATTACATCGAAAGCCTTACAAATGCTATAGCAGAGAAAGCTTGGGAGATGTTTAAGGAAATAGAAGATAAGGGTGGTTTTGTTGAAGCTATCAAGGCAGGATTGGTACAAGATGCAATCGCTGCAACAGCTGCAAAAAGAGCAAAAGATGTTGCAATGCGTAAAACAACAATACTTGGAACAAACCAATATCCTAACTTGACAGAAAAGAAACCTGAAATTAACAAACCTTGCTGTTGTTGTGGAGAAAAGGCAACTGAAATCAAGACATTACCATGTACACGTTTGGCAGAGCCTTTTGAACAATTGAGAATGCAAACAGAAGAATCAGGAAAACAACCAAAAGTATTCTTATTGACATACGGAAACCTTGCAATGCGTAAAGCAAGAGCACAATTCACAACAAACTTCTTTGGATTAGCAGCATACGAAATCATAGACAACGTTGGATTTGCTACAGCAGAAGAAGGAGCAAAAGCAGCCGTAGAATCAAAAGCAGACATCGTTGTTCTTTGTTCATCAGATGACGAATACGCAGAATTAGTAGCAGGAGCACTTCCTATATTAAAAGGAGCGTTCAAACATATCGTTGTTGCAGGAAACCCTGTTGAACAAATGGAAAGCTTTAACGCACAAGGCGTAACAGATTACGTTAACGTAAGAACAAATGCCTTGGAAAGCTTAACAAATTACAACAAACAATTATTGTAGAAAGTTAAATTTTTGATTTTTTTCATACTGGCGGTTCTCTTTAACGGAGAAT
>DEPP01000110.1:0-284 GCA_002358835.1 Bacteroidales bacterium UBA3389 | reverse complement strand
AAACAACTCTTAAAAATAAAACCACTATACATATATCTATTTTACACATTAGCGATATTGCTCTCACTTTACTCGATGCTTTCAGCACCAATGCCCTTTACAGCAAACTCGTTTATGCACATATTAGTCGTATTCTTTGCTTATTTATTATCATTCTTGCTAATCTTTCTATTATCCTTACTTGTGAGCGATGTACTCAAACTAATCTTTCGTCTAAAACGCAAAACACATCTTTCAATCTTGATTTCGCTCACTACAATCCTTTTTCTATACACCACAATCAA
>DEPP01000112.1 GCA_002358835.1 Bacteroidales bacterium UBA3389 | reverse complement strand
TCTTCCAAGTCGTTATGCTTACCACTGACACGCAAACACTTTTGAGAATCGGCTGCACGCAAGAAACTCTTTGTCGAATTACCAAGGAAGATGTCCTTAAACTGGTTCATACCGGCATTGGTGAACAACAGAGTCGGGTCGTTCTTCACAACAATTGCCGAAGACGGAACTATGGTGTGCGATTTCGAAGCAAAAAACTCCAAAAACTTATTTCTGATTTCGTTAGATGTCATCATATTCGAATGAATTAAAGTTTCAAAAAAATGTTTTCAAGAACTGTTTCTCTTTTTCTTGATTTCAGAAAAATCTTTCCAAGAGTCATTTTACCCCGATTCAAGAAAGAAAAATTGTTCAAGCCTGCAAATTTACGAAAAAACTCAGAATCAAAGACAGCAAACAAAGACAAAAAGCGACAAAACAAGGCTTAAACCATCGTTTTATCGCTTCTGCACGACTGATATGTCGAATATTTGTTTTATTTATCGGTTTTCGCTATTGCTCTTTACCATTCAAGAAAGTGCGTTCTACTTTGTTTGTTCCGTAGTAATATGGTATGTATTCGATTGTAGGGATGTCTTTTGTTATATAGAAGTTTGCTTGTTTTCCTCTTGCTATAGAGCCATGTGTTTTGCTCAATCCCATTGCGTAAGCAGAGTTTATCGTTGTTGCATTCAAGGCTTCTTGCGGTGTAAGACGATAATTTACGCACGCAAATGTCATTACCATCTGCATATTGCCACTTGGCGAACTTCCCGGATTGAAATCCGATGCCATAGCTACAGGTAAGCCTGCTGAAATCATCTTTCTTGCAGGCGAATAAGGCATATTCAAGAAGAAAGCTGCTCCCGGCAATATTGTAGGCATTGTTTCAGATGCTTTTAATGCTGCAATTTCCTTTTCTCCTACACATTCCAAGTGATCAACTGACAATGCACCATACTTCACTCCCACTTCTATTCCACCAGAATAGTCTAATTCGTTTGCGTGTATTTTAGGTATCATTCCATGTCTTACTCCTGCTTCAAGCATTCTGTCTGTCTCCTCAACAGTAAAGAAACCTGTATCGCAGAATACGTCTATGAAATCTGCCAATTTTTCTTCTGCAACAAGCGGAATCATTTCATTTATCACCAAATCAACAAACGCTCCCTGATTTCCTCTATATTCCATAGGCACTCCGTGAGCTCCAAGGAAGTTTGCTTTGATTGTAAGAGGTGATGCTTCTTTCAATCGGCGGATTACACGCAACATTTTCAATTCTGCTTCGGTTGTAAGTCCATATCCTGATTTTATTTCAACCGCTCCAGTTCCCATTGATGCTATTTCTTCCAAACGTTTCATTGCATCTTCGAACAATTGTTCTTCACTTGCCTCTTGCAATCTCTTTGCAGAGTTTAGGATTCCTCCTCCTCGCTTTGCTATCTCTTCATAGCTCAATCCACGAATCTTATCTATGTACTCAATTTCACGAGAGCCTGCATAAACCAAATGGGTATGCGAATCGCAAAATGAAGGCAAAACAAAACGATTGTTCGCATCAACAATCTTATCGGCATTTGTTTCTTTCAAATCCTCCATCTTTCCAAAATCTGCAATCTTATCATCTTCCACGATAAGGAAAGCATTGTCTATACACGCAACTTCAGCCATTGCTTCTCCGCAAACAGCTTTGCGTGCCGACTCTTCAACCTGTACAAGGCTCTTTATGTTCTTTACAAGTGTTCTCATTTTATTTTGTTTTTATTTCATTCTGATTGATAAACTCATTCCTATACTTGGTGAAAAGCAACCAAAGCTCGGAGTGGCAAAAGGTCTGATACTTGCTCCCAAATCTTCGTTTATCTCGAAGTCGAACAAGTGTCCGTAAACCATTGCATCGACAATATTGAGCAGATACACGGCTCCGGTTATGATTATTCCCAATTGAAAATTTTTATTGTAGGCTTGATGCAAGGATAAGATGCTTTCGTCGCTGTAAGTCTGATAATCGGCAAGCAATTCCGAAGTATTGCCGTTCAGACGATTGAAATACTCATCCTTAAACTTTACTGAATTTTTGTAATTATCGATTGCAACGTAAACAGTCGTTGCTCCAAGTGCGTAGATTATTGGAACCTTCCATATTTGTTTGTTATAAACCTGTCCCATTCCGGGTAGAATGGCGGAATATATTGTTGCACGCTTGGGCGAATGCGCCTTTATTGATTCGCTTTTTTGTTGTGCACTTACGTCTTGACCTATCAGCAAGACAAACAAAAGAAATACGATGAATCTGCGTGCATTCATCATTTCGATTTATCTTTCGAGCAAAGACATTATTCGTTCAAAATCTTTGTCATTCTTGAACGATATGGTTATCTTGCCTTTTCCTCTTTGCGAACGTGTGATTTCGATTGATGTTTCCAAACGTGAAGAAAGTGATTCTTTTTTCGAACTATGGTATTCAGGAAGTTGTTTCTTTTGTTTGGCTTTCGGTTGCTGTTTTTCTTTAGACTGCTTAACCAATTCTTCAACCTGCCTTACTGACAATTCCTTTTCGATAATGCGTTTCAATATATCGATTTGCTCGCTTTCCGATTCCATATTGACAAGGGTGCGTGCGTGTCCCATCGATATTTGATTATTTCTAAGTGCAAGCTGAATTTCTGCAGGCAGTTTCAACAACCTGAGGTAATTTGTTATGGTTGAACGATTTTTTCCTATTCGTTCGCTCATTTGTTCTTGAGTAAGGTTACATTCTTCTATCAATCCCTTCAACGACAACGCTATTTCGATGGCATTCAAATCTTCTCTTTGAATATTCTCTACCAATGCCATTTCCATAACTTCCTTTTTGGTAGCAACCTTTATATAAGCAGGTACTTCTTTTAAGCCAAGCGATTTGGCAGCTCTGTATCTTCTTTCTCCTGCAATCAAGATATATCGACCGTTTTCTTTAATTACGGTCAGCGGAACAATGATTCCGTTTTCTTTTATCGATTGTGCAAGTTCGTCAAGCGTTGCTTGATCAAATTCTTTTCTCGGTTGATCGGGATTAGGGTCTATTTTATTCAAAGCAATGTAGCTAAGCTCTGCCGTAAGGCTTGTTACCTCCGCATCGTTTCTGTTTACAACCGTATTTCCTAACAATGCCTCCAATCCTTTTCCCAATGCCGATGTTTTTTTTGCTGCCATGCTTAAATTATTCTTCTTTTGATGTGTGTTTTTCAATGATTTCTGCCGCCAAATTCATATAATTGACAGCTCCTGTGCTACTTGCATCGTACATAATCACACTTAAGCCGTGGCTTGGTGCCTCCGCAAGTTTCACATTGTTGTATATAATCGTATCGAACACGATTTGTTTGAAGTGATGTCTCACATCCTCTGCCACTTGTTTGTTTAATCTCAAACGAGTATCAAACATTGTAAGCAGTATTCCTTCTATTTCCAATGACGGATTAAGCCTGTTTTGAACTATTCTTATGGTATTGAGCAATTTTCCCAAGCCTTCCAATGCAAAATACTGACATTGAACCGGTATAATAACGCTATCGGCTGCAGTAAAGGCGTTTATGGTAACCAAACCCAAAGATGGAGAACAATCGATTATGATATAGTCAAACTCTTCTCTTAATGGAGCAATCATTTGTCTCAATCTCTCTTCTCTATCTTCAAGTTTTGGAAGTTCAACCTCTGCACCCACAAGATCAATACTTGCAGGCAAAAGATACAAATTAGGAGTTTCCGTTTCAACAATAGCATCTTTGGCCGCCGTTCCCCCTATCAGACATTCATATATACCATTGTGTACGCTCTGAGGTTCGATTCCGACTCCCGAAGAGGCGTTTGCCTGCGGATCTGCATCGATTAGCAACGTTTTTTTCTCCATTACCGCAAGCGCAGCACTGAGATTGATTGCCGTTGTCGTTTTTCCTACTCCACCTTTTTGATTTGCAATAGCTATTACCTTACCCATTTATACCCTCTTAGTGTTTTGCAAAAAAAGCTGCCCATTGGAAGCAGCTTCTTTCTTGCTTTCGCAATTTTATATCTTATTCAAATCTGATTTCTTCAATCTCTTTGTCGAAGCTTTCTTCAATTCTGCTGATTTCTTCGTCTTCAAAAACAGGCATCTCGCCAGTTTCAACAAAATTTATCACGCCTTCAAGAGCGTTTTTGAACTTTGAGTAATCTTCTTTGTAAAGAAAAATTTTATGTTTCTCATAGCTGAATGTTCCATCGCCGTTATCGAACTTTCTCTTACTTTCGGTTATGGTTATATAACGCTCACCCTGTTTTGTTTCCTTTACATCGAAAAAATATGTTCTTTTTCCTGCTTTTACTGCTTTTGAAAATACTTCTTCTCTTTCTCTCTCTTCCATTTTTGACTAAGTGTTAACTTTTATCCGCCTGCAAAAGTACGAATTTATTTCCTAAATGCTGTTATTCTACTGTTCAAAAAAACAACATCTTTTATTAATTCTTTGAACTATAATCTCTTAAACCAAATATCGAACTACCGATTCTCACAAGTGTACTGCCTTCTGAAATTGCCACTTCATAATCGTGCGACATTCCCATCGAAAGGTGCTTGAATGAATCTTTGTTTTGGAAAAATCTTTCTTTGATTCGTCCGAATAATTCTTGAAGATGATGGAACTCTTTCTGCGTTTGGTTCATATCATCGGTAATCGAACCGATTCCCATCAAACCGCAAATTCTTACGTTTTCGAGTTCTTTGAATGTTTCTGAAATCAACAACTGCTCAATCTGCTCATCGTCCATTCCGAACTTTGTTTCCTCGTGAGCAATATCGACTTGCAAAAGACAATCCACAACTCTGCCGCATTTTTTAGCCTCTTTATTGATTTCACACAATAGTTTAAGGCTGTCAACCGAGTGAATCATAGCTACAAACGGCACTATGTATTTCACTTTATTTGTTTGAAGATGACCAATGAAGTGCCAAAGAATATCTTTCGGCAAGGCTTCATACTTATCTCTCATTTCCAACGCTTTGTTCTCTCCAAAGAGTCTCTGTCCTGCGTCATAGGCTTGTTGCAAATCCTCAATCGGTTTAGTCTTTGAAACAGCTATCAGTTCGGTTTGAGCAGGCATTTGCGACTGATAATGTTTTATATTTTCAGCTATCGACATAATTAAACTTATTTATCGCTTTGTTTTGGCAAAATAAACAAACACTATCTCCTTTTGCCAATTCGAAAGCTTATTTTTTCGTTTTTCAAACTGCAAATTTACAACAATATTGCATAAATTTGCAATTCGAAACAATTAAGTAGCGTTTTTGATTTATGAGAAAAGCAATTATAATGTTGGTTTTTATTTTCGTCACAGTCTCTTGCACAAAGACTGACAGCGATAGAAAAGCCATCGACACAACTCTTGATTCCTTTTACGAAAACATAAACAAAAGGGATTTCAAATCTTTGAATTCTATTTGTTCTCCTCAAATGACAAAATGGTTAGACTTTGTAAAGACATTCGGAGACGACATTGTGATTTACAAGGAATGGGAAAGTAAATCGGTAGAAATAAAAGGTACAAAAGCAATTGTTACAGTTGTTGCAACCGATCAGTTCGGAAATAAAACAGAATGCGTTTGGAAATTAAGCAAATCAAACGAGAAATGGTTGATTGACGTTTTTGATAATTCATCTGCCGATATTACGCCCGATGAAAACGCTAATCAAAAAACTGAAAAGCCGGAAGCAACCGATAAAACACAAATCAAAGACTCTATATGATTAAACGCATATTATATATTGTAAATATGATCTTCGTTCTCATTATTTTGGGAACGTACGCAGGCTCATACATCCGCCCGGAATCATTTTCCTTTCTATCGCTTTTTAACTACCTTTATCCATTTGCTCTTTTGATAAATCTCTTGTTTTGTATCCTTTGGGCATTTTGGAAATGGAAGTTTATCATTATACCTTTGGCAACAATCTTCATAGGTTTCGGATACATACCTCGCCTTGTCGGTTTTTCAGGAGAAAGAACGGCAGAAAACGAAACCGAAAAGATTAAAGTGATGACTTATAACGTCGGTTATTTTTCTCACGAGACTCAACAGACTTCAGAATTGAGACAACGCAATTGCGATTCTATTTTCAATGTAATCAAGAATGAAAATCCCGATATAGTATGTCTTCAAGAGTATTCTTCGGCTAAAAAAGGGCAACACGCATTTCATCGTCGTATGATTGAAGAATTGGGATACGATTACCACTATTCGCCTATAGATAACAAGTGGTCGGTTGGCGGAAACACTATTTATTCAAAATATAAGATAGATCGCTCGGGCTGTCTT
>DEPP01000089.1:18871-34935 GCA_002358835.1 Bacteroidales bacterium UBA3389 | reverse complement strand
TTTGCTTCTATAGCTTGATGTAAACCATCTGAATAACGTCTTCCTTCCATTATACGTCCGGTTTGCTCATCGACAATTTTCACTTGATTGTCTATAACAACGTATTCAACGTTATTTTCAAACAAAGCGTAAGCTTTCATCAATTGGTTTATCGTATGAACTCTGTCGGATTGGACTGCATAATTCTGCATTATTTGTTCTTTCTTCTCAGATTTTTCTTGAGTAGACAGATTTTCTTTTTCCAAATCCGCCAATTGACTTCCGACATCAGGCAATGTGAAGAATTTAGGATCTTCACCCAAATTAGCAAGATAATCCATACCTTTATCGGTCAGTTCAATGGAATTATGTTGTTCGTTTATCACAAAGAACAGTTCATCATCGATTATATGCATTTCCTTGCTTTGATCCTGCATATAGAAGTTCTCTGTTTTCAAAAGCAATGCCTTCATTCCCGGCTCAGATAGGAATTTTATCAAAGCCTTATTTTTAGGCAATCCGTGATGAGCACGAAGCAACAATGCTCCACCCTCTCTTTCTTGTTCCGCCGTACGATTTTCCGCTGTCAGATTCTTTTTTGCGGATGCCAATATTTGAGTTACGAGTTGTTTTTGTGCATTGTAAATTTTTTCAATCACAGGACAAAATCTCTCAAACTCCTGATCATCACCCTTAGGCGTAGGTCCTGAGATAATAAGTGGCGTTCTCGCATCGTCAATCAAAACCGAATCGACCTCATCGACAATAGCATAGTTATGTTCTCTTTGAACAATTTCTTTTGTGTTGCTACACATATTGTCTCTCAAATAGTCGAAACCGAATTCGTTGTTTGTACCGTATGTAATGTCGGCATTGTAAGCTTTACGTCTTTCTTCGGAATTAGGTTCGTGCTTATCGATACAATCAACGCTCAATCCATGGAACTCAAACAACATTCCCATCCATTCGCTATCACGTTTTGCCAAATAATCATTGACAGTTACAACATGCACTCCTTTTCCCGACAAAGCGTTTAGGTAAATCGGTAACGTTCCAACCAAGGTTTTTCCTTCTCCGGTAGCCATTTCGGCAATTTTTCCTTGATGAAGCACCGTTCCACCTATCAATTGAACGTCGTAATGCACCATATTCCATTTTATCATCGTGCCTCCGGCAATCCAACTATTGTCATAATATGCCTTATCTCCAACTATATTTACATTATCTTTGATTGAAGCAAGATATTTATCGTATTCGCTTGCCGTTACTTCAACTTTCTCGTTATCGGTGAATCGTTTTGCAGTTTCCTTTACAACAGCGAAAGCCTGAGGAAGAAGTTCGTCCAAAATACTTTGCGTTTTATCGTATATCTTCTTCTCCAATTCTTCGATTTGAGTATAGATACGTTGTTTCTCTTCTACAGCCATATCGAACTCTTGCTCGATTCTTGCCTTCAATTCATCAACCTGCTTTTGCTCATTCGCAACTGCTGTGCTTATCTTGCCTTTGAACTCAATCGTTTTGGCTCTAAGTTCGTCATTTGTCAGTTTTTGCACCTCGTCATACGCTGCAAGGCACTTTTGCAATATAGGATTCAACTGTTTCAAATCTCTTTGCGATTTAGTGCCAAAAAATTTCGTGAAAAAATTTGCCATATCCGTTTTATCTTTACTTTATTTCCGTTAATTTAATTCTTTGTTTCAAAAAAATAATTCTTTGTTTTATCCCAACGAATCTTGATTTCATTTTTCTGAATTCAAGAGTTGTTTCTCGTTATCTTTTTCTGCTTGTTTTTCCTTTTTTGTTGCATATAAATCTATCGCGGCAACAACAGCTGTCAATCCCCAAAAAGGCACAGCCAATTTATCGGTTTCCAAAAATTGATTCAAAAATCCGTGAACATAATATGTTGTTAAACCCATTGTTGCAAACAAAGCCAAATTTGCAAGCAACTTACTTGCCGTTCTTCTATAAGCTCGGATTCCTATAACAAAGGTTACAACAAACACTGCGGTATTTGTCAGCAGTCCAATCAAACCTTGCTCAGACAAAGGTCGCAAATACTCGCTGTGAGTTGAGCCAAGGTCGCCCGAATCCGTGCTTATAATGCTCAAATTATATGATTTCTGATAACCCCCATAAAGAAACGTGTACATTCCGGGGCCACATCCAAACACAGGTCTTTCTTTGAACATATCCAATGCACAAGCCCATCTGTTCAATCTTTCAACGTTCGAGGCATCTGTTGAAATGTTGGTAATCGAACTTATATGCTCTGCCATATTTCCCGAAGAGTCTTGATCATTTTTTTCAAACGCTCCCATTATTCTTCCCCATGAAAAAGCAACAACAACACACATAACAAGCCCGCAATATATCAACGTTTTTAATTTTATATTCGATTTTACCAATACCCAAACTCCGAATGCAGCACAAAGGCTTACCCATGCCGCACGAGAATAGGACAAAACGAATCCTGTAATCAAGATTGCCAACAGCGTAATCACAAATATCATTTTACCCTTTCCAAAGCCCAAGTCTTTACCGTATATAAGGTAATACGCAATAGGTGGTATCAACAAAGCAATTGCTGCTCCGTATGCCGTGTGATCGTTATAAAAAGGTTGCATCGAATAATGTGCAAAGTTGAAAGCAAATCCATGCGATGCAAAATTAGCAGTTGCTATACAGATAACGATACAAAGCGACAAACTATAAAATCCAACAAAAGCATCAATTTTACGAGTGTTCTTAAACAATACTATCGGCAAATAAAAACATGGAATTATAAACCATAGTTGAGAGAGAAGATACTTAAAAGACACCAACATGTCTTCGCTCGTAAAGCAAGTAATCAGAGTCCATACCAAATTGATTATTACAACTACCGATATAGGATGAGAGAACACTTTCCCTTCATACTTACCTGTAAAGAACCTTTCCCATAAAAACAATAGAAAAACAAGTATCAAAATCGGTTCTGATGGAATACTGATTGCCACTTCTTTGAAACTCATATTTACAGCCAAAGGAGTAAGCAATGCTATCAAAAGAAAAGTATTTTTGAATTGCTTTACAACAAACAGAATTCCGAAAAGAACAACGGGAATCAATGCATAGATGTAGTATTCGTAATTAAGACAATAGACTCCTCCCGCAATAAATAATGCACAACACAATCCGACACAAAAGTACGTTATTGTGTTATCACTGAATCTGTCAAAAAAAGAATTAAATACAGATTTTGTTTTTTCGATAAGCTTATCTGCCAAATCGAATGCTTTCATTAACAAGCTTTGTTTTCTTTTATTCTTTCTCTGATTACCAAAACAAACAAAGCCAACAAAGTGCAAGAAAGTGCAGATACAAGAACAATTATCGAACGCTTTGGTTTGTCTTTCGAATATGAAGGAGAAGCTTTTTCAACTATAAACTCAACAGGAATTTGTGCCTCTCTATCAACCACAGCTCTTTCTAAATGATCAGACCAAAGCCTCAATGATTCTCTCTTATTTATCAATTGATCTCTCAAATTCGCAATTTTCGCACCGGCTTCTTCGATTGATGACATCTTTGCTTCCAATCGAGCAACCGAAGCTGCATTTCCTGCTGCCACTTGCTTAGCTAACTCTTGGGCAAACCTTTCACTGGTTCCATCAGGATAGTAAACCTTATATTCTTTACTCATCTTAGATAAGCTATCCGACAGAACATCTATCTCCGCCAAAATTCTGTTTCTCGATCTTTCGATCACAGCACAAATGGAATCATATTTTACTTTCTTCGCATCATTTCTAACTGTTCCGATTTCTTGAGCCATAAAATTCGCAATATTAGCTGCATATTCAGGATCGGTATCCCATACGGTCAATTTTATACCTAAGTTTTCTGTACGCTTAACTTTGATGTTGTTATAAAGCTTTCGTCCGAGTTTTTCATCCAATTCTCTACCTTCAGCCTTGATTCCGTAATGCTCAGCCAAATTAAACTTCGAACAAGCCGCACCAACAACACGACCACTGCTTATAATATCCAATATATACTCGCAATCTGATGCGCTACCATAATTAAGCGGATCAACATTATCATAATTACTCAATATACCTTTTGAAATTGAATTGGTATCACTTGGTATCAACAACACCTGTGCCTTATAATAATTAGGCATCATTAGAGTTATTCCCGCAACTACAACTGCCGAAACGATAAATACAACAGCCAAAACTTTGAAATTTCGTTTGATAAATTTGAAGGTTTGACCTAAATTAATTTCATTCATTTCCACGACTATCTATCTTTATTTCTGAATATGTTTTCAATAAGTTTGCAAAGGTAGTCAAAATTCCTATATTGACAATTAAAGAAGCATATTTTTCTTTGTTTTATTCCTGCTTTTGAAATCAGAATTATGGTCTTCTAAACAAGACCTCTGAAATTAAAAAATCAAGACTGATTCCATTATTTAATTGAATTTTTGTACTTTTGCCGCTCGAAAAAATCAACGAAATGGCAAAAAACTTAGTTATAGTGGAGTCTCCTGCAAAGGCAAAGACGATTGAAAAATTCCTTGGTAAGGATTTTGTTGTTAAATCTAGTTTCGGACACATTCGAGACTTGCCTTCAAAGGACATGAGCATTGATATAGAGAACGATTTTCAACCAAAATATGTAGTTTCCGAAGATAAAGGCAAAATAGTTTCAGAGTTAAAAAAAGAGGTTCAAAAGGCTGACATGGTATGGCTTGCTTCCGATGAAGACCGTGAGGGAGANNGGAGAAGCAATTTCGTGGCATCTTGCAACCGTGCTTGATATTGATATGAACGAGGCTAACCGTGTTACATTTAACGAAATTACAAAAAAAGCAGTATCTCAGGGTATAAAAGAACCTCGTTCAATAGATACAAGTCTTGTTGATTCTCAGCAGGCAAGACGAGTTCTTGACAGAATTGTAGGCTATGAGATATCTCCTGTGCTTTGGAAGAAGGTTAAACCGGCTCTTTCTGCAGGTAGAGTTCAGAGTGTTGCCGTTCGATTGATTGTAGAAAAGGAAACAGAGATTCAGAACTTCAAACAACATACATTATATAAGGTAAAAGCAGCATTTCTTACCAATGAAGGAAAGCATATCTTTACCACATTGGACAAAAAGTTCGAAACAAAAGAAGAAACCTTAAAATTCTTAAACGATTGCAAAGAAGCAATTTTCTCAGTTGAAGCAATAGAAACAAAACCTAGCAAGACATCACCATCAGCTCCCTTTACGACTTCAACTCTTCAACAAGAAGCATCAAAGAGACTTGGAATGTCTGTTTCAAGAACAATGTCCGTCGCTCAGAATCTTTATGAGGAAGGATACATTACTTATATGAGAACAGACTCTGTTAATTTGAGCGATTTAGCTCTTGCACAAGCAAAAGAGGTTATTCTATCTGAATATGGCGATTCTTATTTGAAAATACGCAAATACGCAAACAAGATAAAAGGTGCTCAAGAGGCTCACGAGGCTATAAGACCTACTGATCTATCTCGTAAAGAAATCATTGCCGAACCTGCCGCTCAAAGATTATATGACCTGATTCGCAAACGTACATTGGCGTCTCAAATGGCAGATGCAAAATTAGAGAAAACCAATATCACCATAGCAATTTCCAATCGTGAAGAAAAACACATTGCAAACGGCGAAGTAGTATTGTTCGATGGCTTTATGAAAGTCTATGCTCCTAATAGAGAAGAAGACTCTACCGAAGAAAAGGAATCAACTTCAATATTACCGAGAGTAAATCAAGGGGAGGTTTTACAGCATCTTTATTCCAAAGCACAAGAGAGCCATTCTACTCCACCGGCACGTTATAACGAGGCAATGCTTGTTAAAAAGCTCGAAGACTTAGGCATAGGCAGACCATCAACTTACGCTCCTACCATAACTACAATCCAAAAACGAGAATATGTAAACAAACAAGACAATCCTGCTCAACAGAGAGAAATCGTTGTATTGTTCTTGGAAAACGGCAACATCAACGAACAACAAGAGCAAGAGAACTTTGGTAGCGAGAAAGGCAAACTTCACCCAACCGATATAGGCACTATCGTAAACAACTTTTTGGTTGAGCATTTCACAGACATAATCGACTACAATTTTACTGCACAAGTGGAAAAGCAGTTCGACAAAATAGCTCAGGGAGATGAGAGTTGGCAGGACATGATGAAAGAGTTCTACACTCCATTCCACAAAGAAGTTGAAGCAACCAAAGAAAGCAAAAAAGAAAGTGGTGAAAGACTGCTTGGAATCGACAATGCAAGTGGCAAAAACGTTTATGCAAAAATAGGACGTTTTGGAGCAATGATACAAATTGGCGAAATATCCGACGAAGAAAAGCCTCGATTCGCATCATTGAAAAAAACACAATCGATAAATACCATAACACTTGAAGAGGCTTTGGATTTATTCCGTCTTCCCCGTATTGTAGGAATATTAAACGAGCATGAAATAGTTGCAAACAACGGAAGATTTGGTGCATATATCAGTTACAACGCCAAGAACTACACTCTACCAAAAGGAATCGACCCGATGGAAGTCAGCTTCGAAGAATGCGTAGAGGTAATCGAGAAAAAAGACAAACAAACCGAGCTTGTAGGAAAAGTACTTGCCACAAAAGATGGCAAAGACATCACTTTGGCATACGGACGCTACGGAATGTACATCAAATATGACGAAAACAACTTCCGAATCCCAAGAGGAGTAAATGCAGGCGAAATAACAGCAGAGCAAGCCATTGCTATAGTCAGCGGAGAGACTAAAAAACAAGAAGCAATCAAGACATTCGCTTGCGGAGCCGAGTTATTGGAAGGACGATATGGGGTTTACATTAAATATAACGGCAAAAATTACAAAATTCCTAAGGAAAACAAAGCAGAGGAATTAAATGACAAGATTGTTGAACAAATCGTCAATCAGCCTGTTATTGAAAAGAAGACAACAAGTCGTCGAAAGAAATAAACAATAACGAAAACTATCAAGCTATGAAAAAGATTTTGCTGGCATTATCCTTCGTAATATTGAGTTCGGGTTTTGCAATGTCTCAGGGAAAGCTTAACTACAGCGGATTTTCAGGCGGAATGATGATACATAGTGGTTATTTGCAAAGCGGAACTTTCGATTTGACGATTGGTCCCAATCATTCAATCTCGCAAAACCAGATAAAGGGTTTTCCTTTCGGCATAGGAGGAGCGGCAAGACTTCATTTCGGAAAACACTTACGAGTAGGTGGTGAAGGATATGTTTCAGACATCAGATACAATTCAAACGGCAGTTATGCATCTACAAGTTGGGGCGGATTGTTGGTTGATTGTATTTGGCAATTCAAAAGATTCGCTCCATTTACAGGGCTTTTGGTTGGAGGCGGAAACACAAAAAATCTCACCCTTAGCGAGAAATACACAGATGATTACATAGTTGAGACCAACACATCTTTCAGAGAATATTCCTTTTTGGCAATTGCTCCGTTTGTGGGCGTGGAATATACCGTCAACTCCAAAATAAGACTTACCCTTAAGGCGGATTACCTTATCAACCTCAACAATCCACAAGATGATTTCGCACATGGCCCACGCATTTTCTTGGGATTCATGTTCTATCGTTTGAAAGGAGAATAACAACATCAAGATTCGATTTTCTAAAATCAAGAATTAGAAAATCGAATCTTTGTTTTAGTAAATTCTTTCTTGATTTCATTCAAACGAATCTTGATTCTATTTTTCTAAAACAAAGGGTTGGAAAATCGTTTCTTTGATTCGATTGTTCGACAACAGGAACGGATATAAAGAAAAGGAGACTCATCGCCTCCCTTTCTTTGTTTTATCAACTTTAATCCTGATTAGAATCCGAAGCTGCAGCTGATCATTAAATTGCTTGTGCCGTATTCTTGTTCTGCAAAGCCATCATAAACATCTCCTAACAAAGGTGTAAGTCCGTAAACGTATCTTGCTCCCAACGAAATATTACCTGCCAAGTTTACTTGTACACCTACGCCGAATCCTAACTCAAACATATTGTACACATCGCTATCCACAGTTGTTGTTTCGTCATAATTCGGTACTGCAGGTACGTTTGTTTCAAATTTTTCTCTGTTTGACATTGCCAAATTAAAACCGAATTGAGGTCCTACTTCGATTGTCAAAAGCGGAATCGGAGTTATGTGCAACAAAACAGGGACATTAAGTCTGTGTGTCGTAGTTGTAGCACTTAGATTCATGAAATACTCTTTTCCCAACACTGTTTGAGTTTCGTCTTCCGAAACTCTTACACCTTCCATTGAGTACAACACTTCCGGCTGTATTGCGAACATTTTATTGATTTTTATATTCGCATACACACCTGCATGAAATCCGGGTTTGAATTCGCAATCATCAACATTCCAAGTTGAAAGGTTCAAACCGGCTTTTGCACCGAAATTGATTTTTTGAGCCATTGCTCCTTCTGATACAAACAGCATTGAAACAGCTGCAAGCATACATACAATAACTTTTTTCATTTGTTTTTTGTTTTTTAGTTTATACTGAATTTATTCAACATTTATATATCGTACTTCGAACCCTATTTATTGCATAAGGTTAATTATTTTTTTGTCTTCAAGTCCTGGAACAACATCACAAGTATCCAATTGAAAAGTATAATCAAACACATCGTCCATTCCATGTTTTCGCAAACGATGTATATGAGATGCTTTTTCCATGTAGCCTTGCAAATCATCTTTTGCCGAATTCCAAACAGCAATTGCCGAATGTGTGGAATCGTTTTTATTTTCAAACTTACCGCTTTGAAGTAGGCGTTCCGCCAAAGCACCTGCGAATGTCATATCTTCCAAACTCACCGTATTATTCCAACCAGAGCAAAACAATTGAACGTCATTTTCCTGCTCTGAAAGGTAGTTTGACAAAGCAGAAAGGTTAGAAAATGCTCCTATAACAATCTTTGAAGGATTGCTTTCTTTAGCCAGTGCTATTGCAACCGTGCCATTAGTCGTCGAATGCACTATTTCATTCCCTTCAACCCTTTGACGAGTAAACTCCAATGCAGAATTACCCCAATCAGCAAAAGGAAACGTATTTTCTATTCTTTCACCCGCAACAAGAAAGCCCTTATCCTTGTATTCTTTTGCCTCTTCAATTGTCTTAACCGGGATTATGGCTTTCGCACCGTTGTTTACAGCCGTGCAAATCGAAGTTGTTGCTCTCAGAATATCGATTACAACACAAATATGTGAGCCATTCATTTTTCTGAACGGATACAAAGCCGGACTCAATATAGTTTCTATCTTATTCATTTCAAATTCTATTATATATTTTATTCGATTAAAGCAACCGTACCTTTTCTTGTCTGTTTCTCACCCAAACTATTGACGAACTCTATCACGTATATATATACCCCTTGCTTACAAAACTCTCCTTTATATCTGCCATCCCAACCTTGATTCAAATCATCGGTAAAAAATATCAACGTCCCATATCGATTGAATATGCTCATACGATAACTACCTTGCTGAATAAAATGACATTGTGGCTTAAAAATATTGTTATCTTGCTCAAGCGGTGTAATTGCATTTGGAATAAATATTTTGGTTTCATGCAATATATATCCGTATGTTGAATTTGCTGTTTGTATTTTATTGTCTATTCCTTGCGAACATTCGTTTGCTCTGACAAAATAAAATGTTCTGTCAGATGAAGACAGATTTTCTTCCAAGTAATCGACATATGTATTTTCTGAAGTTGTAGCTACTTGTGTCGGCATAGTCTCCCCTTGCGAGTAACGATAGATTTCATAAAATCCAACGCCATTTTCCCAACCCGAATACGGAGTCCATGTCAGCATATTTGAAGTTGCATCTGTGCTTTTCAAGGTCATTTGCATAGGAGATACGGATTTGGATTGTTTGAATGACAAACCGCACTCGTCGGGAGCAGAAAGAATATAGCTATACGAATGTTCAAGTGCAGAAGATGGCAAGTGATCGATATAAGTTAAAGTATTATTACCCGTATAAGGCAGATTGGCGATAAGAGAATAAGCACCTCCATCGACAGCTCTTTGCAAACGATAAAAATTCACTGCAAGCGAAGCATCAACATAAAACTCCAAGTCGATATCTGTATTATTCTCTCTAACCGATACCTTTCTTATTTCTATAAATTCAACTTGACGAGCATTCGATACCTCAACCTCTATCCTATTTGACTTAGCCGTTACGCCATCATTAGAAACAGCTTCTATGTAAAACCAATAACTGCTTTCCGTTATATCGATTTGAATTTGCTCGCTATTGTTTTGAGTTGTTCGTTCAAGTGTATATGCGTTTGCATTCTCTTTTTTTGAATATATGTTATAGTGTCGTATTCCCGAATCAAAGTCATCGTAACTATTCCATGCCAAAGAGATTTTATCGGAGCAATGAACGTTATTGTATGTCAAAACCATATTGGTGTGGGTTTCGGTTCTAAGGCTCGTATTAAAGCAAGAATCAAAAGCCATCACTGCAAGAGAATTCAATTGCTCTATATCGCATTCATCACATTCGTAATTCGAAGCATCGGCTCCCCAAATTGTATCGATAGCTATACAAGGGCTCCCACCGCAAACAACATAACCAAAAACATCATCCGAATCAGATGGTATCCATTCAAGATTCAAAACCTGAGAATCAAGTTCGACTGTTGATGATTGCAAAATAGGACTGTTCGGTATCTCCATATCTCCAACCAATATTTGAACTTGATTCGAACGATTCACACATCCACTTTCGTCTTCCAACTCAACAATATAACAAATCGTATCATAACAAATCTGAGGTAAAGTATCGATATAATCAGATGTAGATGTATTTGCGATCAAACTCCAATCCGTATCGGTGGATTTTCTTTTTCTGTAAACACTGTATTGACGTTGCATATCCGAAGCATTGTTTGCATCTCGCAAATCATTCCAAGACAGATTAACTATGTTATTTGGATTTTGTACTGCAGTGAGAAATATTGTCGTAATCTCATCTTGAAAGATTTGTCCCGAACTATAAACTGCTTCAATTCTATATCTGACACTGCCATTTGCAGTTTGCTGTGTGTTATCTGTGTAAACCGCCTGACTTACATCGGCAACCACACCACAATTTACAAAACTCGCTGTTGCGTTGTCCCATTTTGATACTCTATATTCAAGAAAATCAGAATTTGTTTGCTGTTCGAATGAGATACTTACGGCTCCGTCTTCACCAACACTTGCACAATAAATTTCAAAACTTTGTGCAAAGCAAGTAAAGCAAAGTAATAATCCGAACAAAAAACAAATCAATTTTTTCATATTGCAATTTGTTTACATCATTCAAGCAACGTTCTATCGCAAACAATGACTTTTGTCATCTTTTCAAAATCAAGATATTTTTGAGCAAGGTTTCGCAAGTCCTCAGGCTTTATCTCCAAAATTGTATTCTGTATATCATTGAAATAAGACAAAGGAAGGTTATATTTTCTTATAAAAGAGAATTTCTCAGCCACATCAAAAACTCCATCTAATCCACGAAGACAATCTCCCAACAAATAATTCTTTAATACAATCAGTTCTTGCTCACTAACCAAATCATTATGCAATTTCTTTATTTCAAGACCTATTTCATCTATTGCTGACATTGCTTTTTCCGCTTTTACATCTGCCGTTGTTGAAAGCACAGAGCAATCTCTGTAAGAGGTGATATAAGATCCTATAGAATAAGTATATCCTTTTTCTTCTCTGATATTGGTCATCAGACGCGAACCAAAATATCCGCCAAACAAAGCTACAAGCACCTTAAACGAATGATAATCTTCATCCATGTGGTTTATAGTCAAATTTCCTAACCTTATACTCGCTTGAGCTGCGTTTTCCTTGTGTTCGAATATGGTTTGAGCCATAGGATAGTTTGTATCATGATATGATTTCGTCGTTCTATCTTTTCCCTTTCCCCATTTCTCGCTTCCGAAACCATCTACTAATTTAACGACAAAATCATCTGAATAATTGCCTGCAAGAGATATTTCACAGTCTTCAAAAGAATAAAACTCATCATAAAAATTCCGCACATCATCTCTTGTCAAGCAATCATAGTCTTCTAATTTCCCGAACTTACCAAAGGGATTGGATGCCGGAAAAATAGAATTGTAGAATTTCTTATAAGCAATCATATTTGTCTTTTGGTTATTGAGTAAAAACGATTGCTTTTGTTTGTTTCTGTAAATCTCAAATTCTTCTTCCGAATAGCGAGGTTGCTTGATTATCATTTCGATAAGTGGCAACAAATCAAAAGAATATTTTGTCAGAAAATAAAATACGATTGAACAACTTTCCCTGTCGACTGTTTTTTCCACATAGGCAGCATAATAATCCAACTTATCAGCCATCTGAACTCCCGTTAAATCACCACTGCCTTCGGTAAGCATATTTGCAGCTGCAGAAGCTGAGAAAAACTTCTTTTGATTGTTACTTCCTGCATCTGAAAACATAAACTCCAATCTTACCACCTCACTATCTCTATCTGGGAAGCAATTGAGTTTTATACCATTTGACATCGACAAATTTTCGACATCGAACGATGGAAGTTGAAAAGAGTAATCAGAAAATAGGGGTAATTTTTTCATAACCATATTGTATTATCAGAATTCCAAAGTCAATTTTGCATTTATCTGAGATGGAGTTAAATAGTTCGGCACTCCATAGTATTTATTCGAATAATCAGCAACCCAGAAATAAGATATGACATTTTTACTTGAGAAAACATTGAACCATTCCACGTTAAACCAGATCCTCTTGAAAACTTTCATAAAATTATCTTTTGCCCATGCTGCGTTTTCATCTTTGATTCGGAATGTAAAAGCTATATCACATCTCAAATAATCGGGCATTCGATTTGTCTGAAGATAACGTTCGGTATTCGGTGCACCGTATGGATAACCGCTTCCATAGTTAAAACTCAGGTAAACCCTAAGATACGGCATCTTTGGCACATAATCTTGGAACGAAATATTGATATTGTAAAGTTGATCGGTAGGACGCGGTATATAACCGGCATTATCTCCTTCTATATCTTCTTCCGTATTCATAAAAGACAAAGAAAGCCAAGAGTCAATTCCTTTTATAAATTCTCCATACAAGCGAACATCTATTCCCTTTGCATAACCTATCGAGTTGTTTTGAGCAGAATAACGTAGTTGCACATTATCTACTCGATATGGAATCAAATCCCACATATATTTATAGTAGGCTGAAGCCATCAATTTGAACGGTCTGTCAAGCATTGTAAACTTCCAATCCCCTGAAAGCACAATATGCCATGATTTTTGTGAGCGAATATCAGGATTGATTTCACCTCTTTCGTTTCTAAATTCCTTATAGAACGGACTCTGTGCGTAAATTCCTGTAGCAAATCTAAACAATAAATCATATTTTATTGCAGGAGCGAAACTGATACTTGCTCTCGGTGATACGAATACTTCGTTGTTAAAATCCCAATACATAAGACGTGCACCTGCATTCGCATACCAATTTCCTATTTTGCTGTATTTTTTCCAATCTCTCTGCAAATAAGCATTGATACGGTTTGAAGTTATCTCATTGTTTGACTTAAAGACATTTTGCAAACTTGGAGCTGCCACCGTATCATAAATTCCCGGAACATCCGGTGTTGAAGGTATGGTATAGCCTGCTGAATCCACCATCTTCCATTCATTTACCCGATCGTATATAAGCTCTCTTTGATACTTTATCCCCCAAGTCAGTTTGCCTTCATCATAAAATTTATAACCTTTATGCTCAATATTGAAGATGTTTGCAACGAGATGATTTCTTGCATGCTCAATATAAGTTCCGATTCCCCTTTCAAGACCTTCTTCATCTTCATATCCCAAACCTGTCTCCGACAACCAATACTGTCCTTGTATGTCGTAATTTATCCTTTCATCGGTTGCAAAACTCGAAGCAATGAACTTTAATTGTAAATCTTTGAACGGATTGTAAGTAAACATAAAAGCACCAAACAAAGATGCGAATTTATCCAATTCTTGTCCATCAAAATATACCTTTAACTTCAACATCTCATATACGTTTCCAAAAGATGTTTCTCTGTTTTGAGGAATGAAATTATAGGTATTATAAGCAACGTTTCCCAAAAAGGCAAGTTCCGATTTTTCATTCAAGTCGTATGTTGCGTAAAGTTGCAAATCGTTGAACGAAGGAAAGTAATCGCCTTCTGTATCCATAGCTGAAATCAAGTGTTTGGTGTTTTTGTTTCTAAAACCAAGTTGATAGGTAAACCTATTGCCGATAGCTTGCTCCAAATGCAGGTTTGCTCCCAACAAACTAACGGATGCAGAGGCTGAAAACTCTTGCGGCTTTCTGTATTTGATATCCAAAACCGACGACATCTTATCTCCGTATTTCGCATCAAAACCTCCTGAAGAAAAAACAATATCCGAAACCATGTCCGAATTGATAAAACTCAATCCTTCTTGTTGAGCACTTCGCACAAGAAAAGGACGGAAGACTTCTATATCGTTTACATAAACCAAATTCTCATCAAAATTTCCTCCTCTTACGTTATACTGCGTGCTAAGCTCATTATTGGACGATACTCCTTCAATAGATTTGAGCAAACTTTCAACTCCACCGATCGGACCTGCGACATTCTTTGCCCATTGTGAATTTATACGCGTCAGACCCTCTTCTCGAGAGAAATCACCTTTGACTTGTGCTGTCGGAAGTACCGATGAAGTAAAATTCAACACAAACTCCAACTTGCGTTTTTCTCCTTTTTTCAAAGCCAGACTATGCTCCTGCGAATCGTAACCAACATAAGAAACCACCAATTTCAATTCTCTATCGGCAGGAACGTTCAACAAAAATCGTCCTTGCTCATCCGTAGTACATCCTATAGGCTTTGATAGATTTATAACACCAACATTAGCAGGAAATAAACCATTTCCAAGGCTATCTTTGACAACCCCATAAATTGTTGCTTGATTCTGAGAAAATGAAACAAAGAAACAAATTACTGAAACAAAGAAACAAATTATTCTTTTCAAGTTCTAAATCTTTTGATTGCAAATATACGAATTTATAGTTTTACCTGCTTAATTTTTTATGCAAAAAACATATTTCTAATACTGATACTCCGATGTCGAATAGCCGATAAAAGAATCGTAATCATTACCCGGCTCTCTGTAATACAAGAATAAATTGTAACGATTCTTTGCTTCGGAATGATTTCCTTCGACTTCTCTGTACGAACCCTGCGTATGACCATAAGGCAAATAAAGAATCTGATAATTGTAATAGCCTTGTTTCAAAAGCAAACGCAAAACGTACTGATTCAATGTATTATCGAAAACGAACTTATTTTGTTCGGAGAATCTCCAATCGGTCAAATCTCCAATCACATAATAACTTCCTTCGAGGCTTAAAGGCATAGGAAGATAAAAATACACCCATGCATAATCACTGCACAAAGCAGCATTTTCATCAAACTCGTTTCTAACGTGATACATTCCCCTCAAATCGTTTTGAGACACAAAAGGCGAGCGTGCTTTCAATTCCTCAATCCTCAATCTTACAATATTTTCTCCTCCGATGTAATCTATATTCTCGACAAAGTTGGATCTCTGACGCAAAGACGTGAAATCAAACGTTCGAAATATGTTTCCACCATCGAAAATATTTTCTTTTCTGAAATTGAACACCAATTCCACTCCTTTGTCTTCGCTTAGTGGCAAAAATCTTTGATTATCCGTTCGACCGTTCTGTTGAACCGACAATTTTATTCTTTCTCTCGGATTATCGAAACTTAAACCGGAAATCGAAAATACCTTGACATCAACCTCCTGAGAATTGTTTCGCAACGATGGTTCGCGAGCCTGCATAACCAAAGCCGATATTTCAGCTTTTTTATCTATGCAATAAAAGCGTTTTGTAAAGATAACCTGATCGGGTTCGCCTTCTTTATAAACTTTAAGCACATAATTGCCACTCTTTGTCAAACGAGTAGTCGAATTAGGTATTGTTTGCTCAT
>DEPP01000089.1:0-18836 GCA_002358835.1 Bacteroidales bacterium UBA3389 | reverse complement strand
ATAGTGAACGTAGCGTCTTAAGGTGTTAAACGAGTTTGCGAAGTTCTCGACCAAAGCCGTTTCGAACCCATCCACATAATCGGAATACTCCAACGAACTTTCAGTCCAATCGCTGTTGCAATGAATAAAAGTATATTCGAAACGATGTGTTTCTTCCGATAGTTCATCAAAACTAAGCAACAAACCCTCACTCTCATTCACGTTTATAATCGGCAAAAGCGAGTTTGAATAAATGCTTTCCAAAGCAACCGTTTTGATAAGTGGCGAATAAACCCTATCCTGCCAAACAAACTGAGCGTAAACCATATTTACGCTCAGCAGTAATAAAAGTCCGATAAATTTCTTCATTATTAAGACATAATCTCTTCCAATTCCGCAACCGTCTTTGGTATGTATTTGCCAAGCAATCTACAACCATCTTTTGTTACAAGCAAGTCATCTTCGATTCTTATGCCACCAAAGTCTTTGTATTGCTCAACAACATCGTAATTGATAAAGTCTTTGCATTTTCTTTCCGCTCTCCACTTGTCTATCAATGCAGGAATAAAATAACAGCCAGGCTCATTGGTCAAAACGAATCCTTCTTGCAATTCTCTACCAAGGCGAAGCGATGCCAATCCGAATTGAGTTGAACGAACGTTTTTCTTATCGTATCCTACGTAGTTTTCGCCGTAGTTTTCCATATCGNNATTTATCGATAAGGGCAGGGATGAAGTAGCAACCCGGTTCGTCGGTCATTACAAATCCCGGTTGTAGTTTGCGTCCAAGGCGTAGGAATCCTAGTCCGAATTGTTGGCTTCGTATGGTTTCGTCGTCGTATCCTACGTTTATTTCGCCGTAGTTTTCCATATCGTGAACATCAAGTCCCATCATGTGTCCTAAACCGTGTGGCATAAACATTCCCATCGCTCCTTCGGCAACTGCATCTTGCACATTGCCTTTCATCAATCCTAACTCTTTCAAAGCGCTTGCCAAACGTGTAACAGCGGCTATGTGAATTTCGGAATACTTTACTCCGGGTGCAATCAGACTCGGTACAAGCGTTTGTGCAGAAAGCACTGCTTCATAAATATCTTTTTGTCTGCTCGAAAATTTTCCTCCAACAGGAACCGAACGTGTTATATCAGAGCAGTATCCTTCCGGATTTTCACATCCTGCATCCGAAACAACCATACGACCTTTCTTTATTTGCAATGAATGATCATGTCCGTGCAAAATCTCGCCATGAGTTGTCAAAATAATTGGGAAAGATACAGGACCACCGCCGGCTAAAGCCATTCCCTCCATCATTCCAGCTATTTCATATTCGTATGTTCCCTCTTTGGCTGCCATCTTCATCATTGTAGTGTGCATATTGTAAGCTGTGTCGATGGCTTTTTCGATTTCGACAATTTCTTCTTCGCTCTTGATAGAACGTTGCTTTACACAAGCATTGATTAACTCCACTGAAACATAAGCTTTCACGTAATTACGATCTACATGTAAAAGTTCAGCAATGAAATTTACGTTTTCCGCTCTGTAAGGTGGAACAAAGTGAACTTTTCTTCCTGCAAAAATAGCTGCATCTAAGAATTTACGCAAGTCATTTATATTTCCGCTATTCTCTACACCTATTTCCGAAGCTCTGTCTCTCATGCTTGGAACAGGACCTGTCCAAATTATATCTTCTATATCTACGTCTTCTCCGAACAAATACTCTTCTTGATTATCTACGTCTATAACTCCCACAAGGTTTTGCAAGTTATGTGCGAAAAAATATCTGAAGGTGCTGTCTTGATGGAATGAATAAACATTAGCAGGATAGTTAAAAGGACTGTCGCCGTTTCCTACCATTAAAATAACGCCGTGTTTTACATCTTTCATTAATTGTTTACGACGTTTGATGTAAGTTTCTTTTGCAAACATTTCTTTATTTGTTTATCTGTTTTTACTATATTACTTTGTTATTGAGCTGTTGGCAAACCACCGCCTCTGCGTCCTGCTTCCAAGATAGGAAGATTTGCTTCGGTTGGTATATAAATTACAGTCTTCTCGTTAAGATTGTTTTGATTTCTTACCCAAAGATATTGAATGTAAGTTTGAGTAAGCGTACCATTTTCAATCTTTATTGCCTCGGCAGCTCCTTTTGCTCTTTCGATTTCTGCTTTTGCATTAAGCTTTTCTGCTTCCAAATTAGCCCTTGCTTCTTCAATCTTGATTCTTCTGTTTTGTTCAGCTTCTGCAAGTTGAGCTTTACCTCTCATTTCTTGAGACCATACTCGGTAAATAGGCATTCCGAACATTGCAATACCAACAAAGGCAAGTACTGCTACAATTGCTATAACTATATATTTGGTTGGAAGTTTATACATAATGTTTTACCGTTTTAATTCTTAAACTCAATCTTTTGTTATGCTTATATATTTTTCAAAATATCCAATGTATGACGCCAGAATAACTCTACGGTCGCAATCTCTAAGCGTTCTTCCGGAGAGTGTACTCCTCTCAATGTCGGACCATAGGAAATCATATCCATACCTTGATACTTTTCTCCTATCAATCCACATTCCAAACCTGCGTGTATTGCTCTTACCACCGGTTCTTTTCCAAATAATCTCTTGTATGACTCAACTGCTACTTTCAACACATAACTGTCAGTATTAGGAGACCAACCCGGATAACCATCTGTATGTTCTACATCTGCACCTGCTAGCAAGAAGCAACTCTCAACACGACTTGCTGCCGCATCTTTTGCACTTTCAAGGCTTGAACGTTGAGATGTGGTTATCATAAAGTAACCTTCTTGCATTTTTACGCTTGCTAAGTTTGTTGAAGTTTCTACAAATCCCGGTATTTCGCGACTCATTGACAATACTCCGTGAGGACAAGCATACAAAACATTGAGTAGATTATCCTGACTCAACATATCAACTACGAATTCAGGCATTGGTATTGCTTCTATTCCTACTTGCATATTTGGTTCTGTTGATCGGAACTCGTATTTCAACTCATCAGAATATTTTGCTACCAATTGCTTTAAGTCTTCAGCCTCTTGTTCCATCACAACAACATCTGCGTATGCTTCTCTTGCTATTGCATTGCGAAGATTTCCACCATCAAATGTTGCCAATCTCATATCCATTTCCTTATCTGCTGCCCACAAAATACGATTCAACAATTTGTTTGCACAACCCAAGCCTTTGTTTATATCATCTCCCGAATGACCGCCTTTCAATCCTTTAACATATATTCTGAAATAAGCACCGGCAGGAGTTTCTTCTTTATCGAACGGCAACTTTGCCAAAGTATCCACACCGCCTGCACAGCCTATGAATATTTCTCCCTCATCCTCTGAATCCAAATTAAGTAATATTCTACTTTTCAAAGCCTCCGAACTCAAAGCACTTGCTCCTGATAATCCTGTTTCTTCATCAACTGTAAACAAACATTCTATTGGTCCGTGTTCTATATCGTTTGCGTCCAATATTGCAAGAGCTGTGGCAACTCCTATACCATCATCTGCCCCCAAAGTAGTGCCATCTGCCATTAACCACTCACCTTGCAAAACCGGAACAATGGCATCTTTATCGAAATCGAAGACCTTGTCGCTGTTTTTCTCACAAACCATATCTATATGCGACTGTAAACAAACCCAAGGCTTGTTTTCCATTCCCGAAGTAGCTTGTTTGCGAATTATTACGTTACCTATTTCATCTCTTTCATGCTCCAAAGACCTTGCTTTTGCCCAATTCATCAAATATTCTGTCATTTTCTCTTCTCTTTTCGAAGGTCTTGGAACTGCCAATATTTCTTCAAAAAATCTAAATACGCCTTCAGGTTTCAAACCTTTCAATACATTGTTTTGTGTCATGTTTTTATGTTTTTTTATTATTATCTCATTAAATATTTTGCGAGTTCAAAGATACAACTTTCCAACGAATCGGCAATCCATTTCAAGAAAAAACCTGATTAAAAAAAGTAAACCATGCTCATTTATGCATTTTAGACATCCAAAACAGCGATTAGTTCAACCAAAAACAAAGGTATAAGCGAGTAAAACGAAGAAAGGATTTAGCGAAATCAAGAAACAATTTGCCGAAACAAAGAATCAATTTAACAAAACAAAGAGTTATTTCGGACAAAACAAAGAAAAAAAGGGAGCAAGCCACTTTCGACTTACTCCCTTTTAATCTCTATTGTTACCTATCTTAGTTTGCCTTTGGTGTTTCCATCGGTTGAGCTGCAGGCATCGCAGGTGCTTTTTGTGCAGGAACCGTTGTTTTTATTGCATTAGGGTCCAATTGAGTTCCATTAGTGTTTTCGATTTCTGTTTTTCCAGGTGAAAACGCTGTTGCAACAAGACACAAAACCAACATTGCGGCTGCAAGTGTCCAAGTAGCTTTTTCTAAGAAGTCTGCAGTCTTTCGCACACCCATAACCTGATTTTGCGATGCGAAATTAGCAGCCAAGCCACCTCCTTTTGAATTTTGAACCAATACAACTATTGCCAATAAAACGGCAACCACGATAATCAATACTGTTACAAATACAAACATTTTTAATTCTATTTTTTGTGTTATTTATTCTTGTTCCAACTCTCTGATTCGGTCTGCAAAGTAAACACTTTTTTTTGGATTATCAGCCAAAAGTTGACGATAAATTTGCAAAGCCTTGTCTTTATTTCCTTGTTTCAAATAAATTTGAGCCATTGTTTCGGTTACAATTTTGAAATCAGAAGTCGCAGAACGCTTAATCACCGTTTCAATTTCTGCACTCTCTGTTTCTGTCTCCGAATTAGGCGTTTCAGGCGGTTCTATCCTCAAAAAACGCTTTCTAACTTCCTCTCTTGTCGGATTTTCCGAAAGATCCGGTTCTCTATAGCTGTTTATCTCTTCGATTATATTTGATTCTTCAACTTGCTTAACACTGCTTTGTTTAATTGATTCTTCGACTTGCTTTTCTACTTCTTTATTCGTTTTTCTCGCTTTCAAAGGTTGTTCAATGAATTTTTTCAAAGCAGAACGCTCGGCAACGTATGCGGCAGCCGAAAGCAGGTATTTATCCTTATTTTGATTATTCAGAATCATCGAAAACTTTGCAGCATAAGCATAAAGCACAGAAGAATACGAGTATCTCTCAATCAATCTTTCCACATTTATAAGACTCATCAAATCAACGTCCGATTCTTCTGTTTCCAATATATCGTTTAATTTTCTATCCATGCCGTTTCGATGGTATAATATCTAATTTGAGTTTATTAAATTTCCAATCCCCTCAACCAATACAAGTTGCAAAAGTACAAAAAAACTCATTCTCTGAGAATAAAACAAGGTAAAAATCGAATAAAATCAAAAAAAATGTCTCCGAATATTGCTTATCTAAAAAAAAGTCGTACCTTTGCACCTCAAAAACAAATAAACATAAGATGAAAAGAACATATCAACCTTCACGCAGAAAAAGAGTAAACAAGCACGGTTTCAGAGCAAGAATGGCAACAGCCAATGGTAGAAGAGTTTTAGCTGCTCGTAGAGCTCACGGCAGACATAAACTAACCGTTTCTGACGAAAGATAGTTTACCGCTCTTGAATCAAGAGAACAAAATCGAGAGATATTTGCGAGAAGCATTGAGATTTTCCAATGCTTCTTTTTTTAATTTTATAACAACGGAAATGAAGTTAAAAAAAACAAAAACAAGATTATTGTTCGAGCAAGTTGAAATATTAGAAGCTGCTGCTGAAGGAAATTGTATAGCAAAAGTGGACGATATGGTTGTGTTTGTGCCATTTGTTGTACCCGGAGATATTGTTGATTTGGAGGTTTACCGCAAGAAAAAGAACTTTGCTCAAGCCAAAGCAATCAAATTCCACAAATATTCTTCACTCAGAGTAGAGCCAATGTGCGAACACTTTACACGTTGTGGAGGTTGCAAATGGCAAACCATGGATTACCAAAGCCAAGTCTTTTACAAACAAAAACAAGTTAAGGACAATTTGGAACGAATCGCCCATTTGGATTGTTCCAATATGCTTCCGATATTACCATCAGAGAATCAAAAAGAATATCGTAACAAATTAGAATATACCTTTTCAACAAAGAGTTGGAAAGAAGTCTATGACAAAACAGTAGAAGACCAAGGTGCATTCGGCTTTCACGTACCCGGTTTCTTCGATAAAGTATTGGAGATAGAATATTGCGGATTACAAAAATCACCTTCAAATGAGATAAGAAATCATTTGAGAGAATACTGTCGCAATCGCCAACTTCCATTCTACGACATAAGAAATCACCAAGGCTTGATGCGAAACCTTATCATCAGAACAAGCACTACAGGCGATTTAATGGTCGTTGTCGTTTTTGCAATGCAGAGTGAAGAAATTATTCCTTTGCTTGAAGAAATCAAAACCAAGTTTCCGCAAATTACATCTTTGATGTATTGCGTCAATGAAAAGTTTAACGACACCTTAGGTGACCAAGACATCTTATTATATAGTGGTAAAGACCACATAGAAGAAGTAATGACAACTTTTGATGGCGAAGGGCAATTACGCTTCAAGATAAGACCAAAAACCTTTTACCAAACCAATTCCGCACAAGCCGAAAGACTTTATCACCAAGCAGCAGAATTTGCAGGCATAACCAAAGATGACATCGTTTATGACCTATACACAGGCTGTGGAACCATAGCTAACTACGTTGCAACGATGGCTAAAAAAGTTGTAGGCGTGGAATACGTTGAAGATGCCGTAGAAGACGCACGTTTGAACTCAGAGTTCAACAACATAAACAACACAGTATTTTACGCAGGTGATATGGCAAAGATACTAACCGAAGACTTCATTAAAGAAAACGGGAAACCGGACGTCATAATCACCGATCCACCGCGAGCAGGCATGGCAGAGAGTGTTATAAATCAAATATTGGAAACACAGGCTCGCAAGATTGTTTACATATCATGCAATCCTGCAACACAAGCAAGGGACTTAATGCTATTGACAACAAAATACGAAATCGGAAGAATAAGACCTGTCGATATGTTCCCTCATACACATCACGTGGAAAACATAGTTGAATTGATATTAAAATAAAACATAGTTATGGATTACAATTTCAGAGATACGGAGTCAAAGTGGCAAAAATTCTGGGCAGATAACAAAACCTTTAAAGTAGAAATAGACACAACCAAGCCCAAATATTACGTATTAGATATGTTCCCTTATCCATCAGGAGCAGGACTTCACGTTGGACACCCACTGGGATACATTGCCTCAGACATCTTTTCGAGATACAAACGCTTACTAGGCTTCAACGTACTTCACCCAATGGGATACGATTCTTACGGTTTACCTGCAGAGCAATACGCAATCCAAACAGGGCAACACCCAGCCATTACAACAGAACAAAACATCAATAGATACAGACAACAACTTGACATACTCGGACTCTCATACGACTGGGACAGAGAGGTAAGGACATGCGACGAAGGCTACTATAAATGGACACAATGGACCTTTCTGCAACTTTTCAACAGCTACTACTGCAACGATTGCAAGAAAGCACGTCCTATCTCAGAACTTGAAGAAATCTTCTCAAAGCAAGGCAACGGCGGAGAAAACGCAGTAAATGCAGCACACTCAGATTGCGAAACTTTCACTGCAGAACAATGGAATTCTTTCGACGAAAAGAAAAAGAGCGACTTGTTAATGAACTACCGTTTGGCTTATTTATCAGACTCAATGGTTAATTGGTGCAGCGAATTAGGCACAGTACTTGCCAATGACGAAGTTGTAAACGGAGTCAGTGTAAGAGGCGGTTATCCGGTTGAAAGAAAGAAAATGCGTCAATGGAGTTTGAGAATCACAGCATACGCAGAGCGATTACTCGAAGGGCTAAACGATTTGGATTGGACAGACTCTATCAAAGAGATTCAAAGAAACTGGATAGGCAAAAGTCGCGGTGCAAGCCTTGAATTCAAAACAGAAAGCGGCGAAGCCTTAGAAATATTCACTACAAGAGCCGATACTATCTTCGGAGTTACCTTTATGGTGCTTTGTCCTGAGCACGAAATGATTTCATCTCTCACAACAGCTGACCGCAAAGCAGAAGTTGAAGAATATGTTACTTGGGCAAAGAATCGTAGTGAGAGAGAACGCCAAAGCGAAGTGAAGAAAGTGAGCGGTGTATTCACTGGAAGCTATGCAATTCACCCATTTAGCGGAGAGAAAATCCCAATTTGGGTATCGGATTATGTGCTTGCAGGATATGGAAGCGGTGCAGTGATGGCAGTACCAGCTCATGATAGCAGAGACTTTGCCTTTGCTCGCAAATTCAACCTTCCAATCGTTCAAGTCGTAGTACCAAACGGAGAAGAGGAATCAAACACCGACACTTGGCAAGAAAGCAAAGACAGCAAAGCAGGTAAGTTGATAAACTCCGATTTCCTAAACGGATTAGATGTAACCGAAGCAATAAAAGCCGCTATACAAAATATAGAAGACAAGAAAATAGGATTCGGCACAACCAACTACCGATTGAGAGATGCCATTTTCTCACGTCAAAGATATTGGGGTGAGCCTTTCCCTGTTTATTACAAAGACGAGATTCCTTATCCTATTGATGAGAGCGAACTACCTTTGCGTTTGCCAGAAGTAGATAAATATCTGCCAACAGAAAACGGCGATGCTCCACTTGCAAGAGCAAAGAATTGGAACAACAAAGACGGATATCGTTACGACTACAACACAATGCCGGGCTTTGCAGGCTCAAATGCCTACTCTATTCGTTACATGGACCCAAAGAATAACGAAGAATTTGTTTCAAAAGCAGCCAACGAATATTGGGAAAATGTCGATTTGTATGTCGGAGGCAGCGAACATGCAACGGGACACTTGCTTTACTCACGCTTTATCTGCAAATTCCTTTTCGATATAGGCGTTGTATGCAAAGACGAACCTTACAAAAAACTCATCAATCAAGGAATGATTCAAGGCAAAAGCCAATTCGTCTATAGAATCAAAGGAACAAACAAATATGTATCCTTGAATCTGAAAAACCAATACGAGACCGACCCGATTCATGTCGATATAAGCCTTGTTGATAACGACGTTTTAGACATCGAAGGACTTCGTAAATGGAGAGCAGAGTTTGAAACAGCAGAATTTGAACTTGAAGACGGTAAATACATCTGCGGAAGCGAAGTAGAGAAAATGAGTAAAAGTCTTTACAATGTGCAGAATCCGGACGACTTAGTTGAGAAATACGGAGCCGATACATTGAGATTGTACGAAATGTTCCTTGGACCAATCGAACAATCTAAGCCTTGGGACACCAAAGGCATTGAGGGAGTAAGCCGATTTGTTAGAAAATTCTGGTTACTCAGCCACACAGAAGACCAACTCAACATAAGCGAAGAAGCTGCTTCAAAAGAAGAACTCAAAACTCTTCACAAGACAATTAAAAAAGTACAAGAAGACATCGAGCGATTCTCACTCAACACAGCCGTATCAACCTTTATGATATGCGTAAACGAACTTGGAGCAATGAAGTGCAACAAACGAGAAATCATAGAACCGCTTACGATACTTCTTTCACCATTTGCACCACACGTTTGCGAAGAAATATGGGAGCAACTCGGCCACAAAGAAAGCATCAGCTTTGCAAAATTCCCTGTCTTCGACCCAAGCGTATTGGTAGAAAGCAGTTTCAAATACCCTGTTTCAATCAACGGAAAGACCAGAACAATGATTGATTTTCCTCTTGATGCAACAAAGGAAACGATAGAGCAAGAAGTATTGAAGAATAGCGATGTTCAAAAATTCTTGGACGGCAAAGCAGTGAAGAAAATCATCTTTGTACCGAAGAAAATCATCAACATAGTTGCATAATACGAGCAAAGAACAAAACACATAAACAAAGCAAAACGGCGTATCTTGATTTGAAGATACGCCGTTTTTTGTTTTATAATACAAAAATCAAAAGGTGTTCAAATAAATCTTAGAAGTAAATATCTCTTTCGCCGTTATCAATCTTGCAAAGGTTATCCTCAATCTTTGGAAGCAAATCAGGCTTACCTACTTCGGCAAACATAGATTTTATAAGTTCCTTTCCTTTCAATCGAAGCGGCTCCGAAGCAAAATCCTGCAAATATTCGTTAAACGTAAACATAGCATTAGGCAAACAGAACTGCTTAATCAAGCCCGGCTTTGCAAGATCCATGAAATCACCTCCCACTCTGTGCTTACGATAACAGCCTGTGCAGAACGATGGAATGTAACCCGCATCGACCAAAGACGCAATCACCTCTTCCAAAGTCCTGTGATCTCCTGTCGAGAACTGAGTTCCCGTTCCTTCTTCTTCGTGAGCGTAACTACCGGGGTTCGTTTTACTTGCCGCAGATATTTGACTGACACCGTATTTTATCAATTCATTTCTCATAGCGTCGCTTTCACGAGTCGAAAGTATGATACCGGTGTAAGGCAATGCGATTCTTATGATAGCAACTAACTTCTTGAAGTCATCATCACTGACAGGCATAGGAATGTTTTCAGCAGTCGGAGCTCCTATTGCAGGTTCCATTCTCGGTACAGAAACAGTATGAGGACCGCAACCAAAGCAACGTTCCAAGTGATTTGCGTGTTCAATCATCGCAAGCACCTCAAAACGATAGTCAATCAATCCAAACAAAGCACCAATTCCCACATCATCGACACCACCCTCCATAGCACGATCCATAACCGTCAATCTATATAAATAATCCGCCTTAGGAGTTCCCGCAGGGTGAAAATCGCTATACTTCACTTGGTCATACGTCTCTTGGAAACAAACATAAGTACCTATCTTTTCGGCTTTCAAACGAGCAAAATCCTCAACTTCCATCGGTGCAAGCTCAACATTGATACGTCTGATGTAGTCTTTGCCGCCACGTTCCCTCACTCCGTAAGTCGTTCTTATCGCTTCGACCATATAATCCGTACCATTCTTGTTGTTTTCTCCGCAAATCAACAACGCCCTCTTGTGTCCCTGTTTCAATAAAGCAGAAGTTTCTTCGGCAATCTCTTGCATAGTAAGAATCTTACGCTTAATCAGATGATTATCCTTTCGGAACGAACAATACGTACAGTTATTCATACACACGTTGCCGGTGTAGATTGGAGCGAAAAGCACCAAGCGTTTGCCGTAAATAGCTTCCTTCACCGTCTTTGCACACTCCATTATTTGGTGTATTTGTTGCCCATCTTCAACCCTTAACAAAGCTGCAACATCATACAAATCCAAGCCCTTCAACTTCAAAGCCTTGTTCAATATATCATCGACCTCGGTTTGCGAAGGCTTCTTTCCCTCTATCAAACCATAGAGTTTGTCTCTATCGATAAAGTTTTTGTTTCTTTCTTCTATATTCATGATTAAGCGTTTTTTATTTTCGACAAAATAGATCTTACTTCTGTATTCTCCAAACGTCCGAGAACACCGGTCAAGGCATTGATTTTATCCATCGGAGCTTCAATTATCAACGTTATGATAAAGATTCCCCTGTCGGCAAAGGGCAAACCCTGTCGAGCCAATATGAAATCGCCATAGTCGGAGATGAGTTTGTTCACCCTTTCCGCCACGCTTCTTTCTTGAATCACAATACTGATTGTACCTATCCTCTTTTCCATCAGTTCAACTTTTGGATCAGACCATTGAATTAACTAATTAGAACAAGCATTTGCAGCAATCGTTCAACCAAGTCCGACTTTTGGAAATGCCGATGCAAATTTAGCAATAAAAGACGAAAAGCCAAGAAAAACCAAACAAAAAATTATTCATACCTGAATAAAGAGTATTTTTTCCTCTCAAAATACCAACAAAATAAAACGAAGAAACAATTCTCTGATTCTTTGTTTTATTTCGCTGAAATCAAGATTCAATTTTCTAAAACAAAGAATCAATCTCTTAAACCAAAGATTCAATTCCATAAAACGAAGATTCACCTTGATAAGTCTTTGGTTTGATGAGGATAAAGCTTGTAAACGGAGTTTGAAAATCTTTTTTCAAATGATTTTTCCTTGTTGATAAAAAATTATCATCGTGCTGATAATAAATTATCATAGGCATGAGAAAAAATTATCATCGGCGTGATAAAAAATTATCATAGGCATGATAATTTTTGAAAAGCCTGGTTTTGCGGTTTTAATCCTTGATTTCTGAAATCTATTCCCTAAAATTCGAACGCATTAAACGGCTTTTAACAGGTTTGAAGGCTTTGTCAAATTTTGTAGTCTCGTAGACTTGTTGTCTCGTAGTCTCATAGACTTATAGTCTCATGGACAATAGTAGAAATTAAATGCGTCTTTTAGACAAAAAATTTCAAAGAAGAAAGAAAAGACACTCATACTCCCTTTATAAACACACGTGTTACGTATTATAATATCATGAAATTTGACTATTAGACCAGAAAAATCTTTTCTATATTGCATAAAATTTATAACTTTGTCAAATATTTTCATTAAACAGGTCGTAAGCAAATGAAAGATTATATACAGATTGGTATTGAAAAAGGCATTATTTCTTTCAATGATGATATGTCTCGTATTACATACATATATCAAAACAAACATCGCAACTACAATAACCCAGAAGAAAAAGTGCAAGCAGAAGCGTTTTTACGTTTGATAATAGACTATAAATATCCTATTAATAGAATAAAGCTATTTGTTGCAGTTCCAATGGGTAGTGAAACAAAAGAAGCTGATATTGTTGTTTTTAAAGATGATTTATGTTTAATGCCTTATATTCTTGTTGAATGCAAAAAACAAGAAGTAAGTGAGGCTGAATTTCAACAAGCAATAGGACAAGCATATAGTTATGCTTTTGCTATGGCTGGAGAATTGAAATATGTATGGGTTACATCGGGAATAAAGTCTGATTACTTTGAAGTTGATCAAAATTCAAACACAAGAAATCAATTACCAGACATTCCTCAATTTGGAGTAACTAATATTGCTACATACAAATATGTTTACGATGCACAATATCTTCCAGAAGAATCTGGGAAACAACGTTTTTTTGATCTTTCTGTTATTGACCAATCAGAACTTACAAGAAGATTTAAACAAGCTCATGAAGCTCTTTGGGCAGGTGGGCAACTAAATCCATCAGAGGCTTTTGATGAATTAGATAAACTTATATTTTGTAAAATTTGGGACGAACGCAAACCAAGAAAAATGGGTGAGCCTTATGATTTCCAAATTATAACAGTACCTAAAGAAATAGAAAAAAACGAAAACAAAAGACGCCTTATTGAAAATGACAATCTATATAATCGTATAATGGCATTGTATGAAGAAGGACGTAAAAAAGACCAAGAGGTATTTCGTGATAATATTCGTTTAACGCCTGAAAAAATACGTACTGTTGTAAGTTATCTTGAAAGTGTTAATCTTGGAGAAACCGATCTTGATAGTAAAGGTCGTGCTTTTGAGACTTTTATGGGTTCTTTTTTTAGAGGTAATTTCGGTCAATACTTTACACCGCGAGAAATAGTAAAATTTATTGTTGATGTATTGCCTATTGAACACGATTCAAAAGTGCTTGATACTTCTTGTGGAAGTGGAGGTTTCTTGCTTTATGCTCTGAATAAGGTACGAAATAAGGCAACCGAACTATATCCAAATTATGCGAAAGATGTAAGGCAGCACGACAGATGGTTTAAGTATTGGCACGACTTTGCAGAAAAGAATCTTTACGGAATAGAGATAAGCGAGCAAATTTCGCGTGCTGCTAAAATGAATATGATTATTCATGATGACGGACATACAAATGTAATAACTTCTGATGGTCTCATTTCCGATGAAACCATAATTACAAAGACTAATAATCAAGGATTTAAATATGAAACCTTTGATTTTATCATTACAAATCCACCATTTGGCAGTACTATACGTCAAACAGAACAAGCATACTTAAAAACATATCAATTGGGTAAAAAAGAAGAAGATTGGTTAGCAGTAAAATCTTCTTCTGAACAATATCGTGATGGACAAAGCACCGAGGTTCTCTTTATTGAACAAGATTATAAATTTCTAAAAGAAGGTGGTTATCTTGCTATTGTTATTCCTGATGGCATTTTAACAAATAGTAGTATGCAATATGTAAGGACACAAATTGAAGATTGGTTTCGTATAGTTGCTGTTGTTAGTATGCCTCAAACTGCGTTTATGGCAAATGGTGCAGGTGTAAAAAGTTCAGTTTTGTTTTTGAGAAAGTGGACAAAGAAAGAATCTGATCAACTCATAAATACAAAGAAGAATATTGAAAGCAGACTGCTTACTGATAATAATTATCAAACTCAACGTCTAAATTGGGATAAAGAAATTAAACAAAAACAGAAAGAAAAGGTAACAGAGATAAAAGACAAACAAAATATTTCTGCAACTTCTGCAAAACAAACAAAAGAATATAAGTCTTGGAATGCAGATTTACTTGCAGAATATGGAGATAAGGTTGAGGAACTTAAAAGCTTTTTAACTGATCAATATCAGCAAGCAAAGAAAAAAGAATTAACCGATTATCCAATTTTCATGGCAATAGCCGAAAATATAGGCTATGACGCAACGGGCAAAAAGACCGCTGTTAATGAATTGGATATTATTGGTGAAGAATTAAAAAAGTTTATTAACTCATTATAGAATAAATGACTATGAGACTTACAGGAATAATTGAATCTATTTTTGATGGTAGATATATCTTGAGAGGATATGCACGATTAGTGGATTTAGTAAAATACTCGAAACCTAATCCTAATTATCAAAGAAAGGCTGATAAAATAAGGGTAGATAATCTTGTAGATTTTCTTAATGGAGACAACCCCTATAAGTTTTTCACTGAAATTCTTTTAGGTTTAGAGTTTCATGACACTAATATAATGCAGTATCTTAATGATAGGCATATAAGCGGGTCTATTAGACTAAGGGACAATATAAAAGTTAGTGAGGTTAAATTGAAAAATGCAAATCTCAAACTAGCACCATATGAAGATGCAAGGTCTATTCAGAAAGTAATCTCTTTGGATTTTGAAGAGAATGCCACTCAAATGTCAAGAATAGATGGTAATCATAGACTTTGTGCAGTTGATGCTATACTAAATTTTGAAAATGATATTTTAAAAGAAAAGGTTAAAAATGTTGTTGTGCCATTCTCTATTTTACTCCAAGTAAGGGGAAATAAGTCTGAAGATTATGAAGCTGCGATATTTTATTTAATTAATTCTAATGCAGTTCCTCTTACAAAGGAGCAGAACTTAAAAGCATTGTTTAATACAGAACGTTTTAATAACTCTGAATTAGAAAACATTTTCAATATAAAAAACGCAAGTTTATTAATAGAAATATTAAATCATATAGATCAAGAAATGTACCCTACACTTAAGAGTCTATATGATAACGCTTTTTACACATGTATATATAAAGTTATATCACTATTTAATGCAAGAGGGTTTGAGACATCATCTTCAATAGTTGCCTCGGCATTTCAGCAGGTTGATAATGATTGGCTTCAAAATGAGGAATTTAATGAATGTAATAATATCAACATTGTGTCTGCAATGATTTATTATTATTCTACATCAAGAGATAAGTATCCAATTTTTATACAGTGGATAAAATCAACTAAAATATATAGAATAGAAGAAATACAGGCTGAAACTATAATAGAGTTATATGAGAAAGCCATGAATTCTCAGATTAAAGTCTTTGTTGCGATGCCATATTATAGTGATGAGATCATTCGCTCTACAAATGCTATATATACTCGTGTAATATCTAGAATACGTAGCAAATATAAAGTTGATATATCTCTACCAGGAGAGATTATGACATATAAGGGTTCTACAATAAATATTGTCAACGATATATTCCATAGAATAGAGAATTGTGATATATGTTTTTGTGATATAACCAACAATAACCCCAATGTAACCTATGAGATGGGTTGGGCAAGAGCAAAGAATAAGTATGTTGTAATTCTTAAAGAAGAGACTGCCGAAGAACCAAAATCAGATTATAAGCTGAATTTCTACTCTACATTTAAGAAAGATGCATATATTACATTAGAGGAGGCTATTGAGAAAAACATCAAAGAAATTTTAAAAAAGCATTATTCTATTCCTATTGAAGATTAGCTTATTATGTACCAAGTACCACAACATATTAGTCAGGATAAAATCTTTATCGTTAAGAAGTCTGAGATAGAAGGTAGGTTAGAACCTGACTTCTATAAACCATCTATTGCCTCGCTCGAAAAAAAGATACGTTTGTTGTCTACTAAAAGATTGAGGTCATACGCTCAATCTTTTGCAGGAGGAGCAACACCTTCAAAACGAGAGTTTGAAAAATACTACTCAGATACTCAAACAGGTATTCCATTTCTAAGAGTGCAAAATTTGCAAACGAATGGAGAACTTTTATTAAATGAATGTATCTATATTAATGAAGAAACACATAATGGTTTATTGAAACGTAGCCAAGTGTCAGAAGGTGATTTATTAGTTAAAATTACAGGTGTAGGTCGTATGGCTATTGCATCCGTAGCTCCTAAGGATTTTGTTGGTAATACCAATCAACATATGGTAGTAATCAAAACCGGGAATTCTGCTGTAAGTAAATATCTAGCTCATTATCTCAATCTCGATATAATCGAGAAGATAGCTTCAAGACATTCTACTGGTGGAACTAGACCTGCGTTGGACTATCATTCATTAAAGAATATCCCAATAATAGAAGGTTTGGATTTCTCGATTATAGACAATGCCATAAAAGCTAAGAAATCAAAAGAGGTAGAGGCTCAACAATTATTGGATAGTATTGATGGCTATTTATTGAAAGAGTTGGGAATAACAATCCCGAGTGTTGATGATGGATTAAAAAATCGTATATTCCTCAGTTCATTCAGCAAAATAGAAGGTAATAGAATCGATCCTATATATTCTTTATATCTAGATAAGAACGCTTCAAGTGCTAAATATGATAATACTAGCCTTCGTTCAGTTGCACATATTGAAAAAGGGAATACCTTATCAAGTTCGGGTGTCGAGGAAGGCAATATACCAGTTATAGCAGGTGGACAAACTAGCCCATATAATCATAACAAATCCAATTATAAAGGAAATATTATAACAGTAAGTGCCTCCGGTGCTTATGCTGGCTATGTTTGGTATCATGATTATCCAATTTATGCTACCGATTGTTGTGTTATCTTCTCTAAAGATGAATCCATATTTATAACAAAATATTTATTTGAAGTATTGAAATTACAGCAAAATGGTATTTATAGATCTCAAACAGGAGCAGCACAGCCTCATGTATATGCTTCAGATTTACAAATGCTAAATATTCCTGTTGTTTCGATAAAAAAGCAAAAAGAGATAGTAGATTATATTGCCAATATCCGAACTCGTGCAAAAGCATTGCAAGCAGAGGGAAAAGCAATATTGGAAGATGCAAAGCGTAAAGTAGAAGAAATGATAATAGGATTAAGTTTATAAGAATATGTCGGTATTAGATATAAAGGATTATATTTCAATCGCTAGTATAGTAGCTTCAATAATAACAGCTATATGTACAGCCTTGTTTTTTTATAAGCGTCAATCTATAATTAATAAATTTAATAAAGATCTGGAAACACACAAAGCTAATTTGACAAAAAACATAGCTATAAGTACTACGACCTTAGAAGAACGGATTAAAGTTATGAAGGATGTTCTTAAAACTATTGCAAATTTAAATAAACAAATTGATCAACTTAGATCTTACAATAACTATGAATGTAAAAATAATGTAGATTTTAGTGACGATGATTTATGTAATCATATATGCGACAAAAAGTGTATTGTCCACGTGTGGGAGCATATTTGCAAATTACATGAGGATATTCGTCTATTTGAGGAATTTTTAACAAGTGTAATGCCACTTATCTCAGAGACAGCAGAACTTATTCTAAAATCGTATATCATGCTTATAATGTCAATGAGCCATAAAGCCATTGAAAAAGGTATGGATGTAAGCACTAATAATAAGAATGAAAAAATGCTTTCTGCAATTTCCGTATTTTCAGAAGTAGACATGGATACTTTAGAAGAAACTTACAGCAAGGTTATATTTATGTACAGACTAATGCTTAATGTGCCAATGGAAGAATATCCAATTGAAAAAGTTTCTGAGATTATTCACAAAAATAACGATGTTATAGAAAATATTCTAAAACTATAATTTAAGTGTTAGAATTCTATATATAATTAGACTAATATTTTGGAATCAAATAAAAGATGAATTAAATGAATTTATAGTTTAAATAATTATGGGCAAGACTGTAACTACTTATTTAATTGATGGAGATCCTAAGGGAACTCAATATGCTTTTATTAGCAATAAGATTTGTCAAATGTTTGTTGTGCCTCGTTCTAATCTTGCTTATCTCAACACGCAAGAGAAGTTGCAAAAGCCTGCTTTTTATATCTTGCTTGGAGAAGATGAAACAACAAAACCGCAAGCCTATATAGGAGAGACTGAAAATTTTCGTGAACGTGTAAAAGATCATGACTCTAAGAAAACTTTTTGGCAAAAGGCTCTTATCTTTGTTTCAAAGGATGCTGATATGACAAAAGCCGATGTGCAATATTTAGAATATAAAGCTATCGCGGAGGCAAAGAAAGTAAATGCTTATGTGTTGAGTGATAATAAACAAACGCCAAAGTCTCCTAATTTGCCCGAGTATCAAAAAGATTCTATGGACGAATTCTTTGATGATGTTAAGTTTTTGGCATCGTTTATCGGTTGCAATATCTTTGAAATTGCACAACCCAAATCGGAACACTTATTTTTCCT
>DEPP01000064.1 GCA_002358835.1 Bacteroidales bacterium UBA3389 | reverse complement strand
AAGTTGGCTCTTATCTATCTTGCAAAAATGCTTTCCTCGGTTGGTTGTGCCTTTATTGATTGTCAATTTGAAACCTCTCACCTCAAATCAATGGGTGGAAGGTTTATTCCTTATGAAAAATATATGGAGTTGTTGAAAGGGTAGGTTTAATATAAGAATCCGAAAATCCAAAGAGGAATTTTGTTTCCTATGGCGTATTCTATATTATCTGCTGCAATAAAGGAGTTATTTATTTTGGCGATTTGTTTTCCGTCTTTACTTGCTCCCCCCTATTTCAAAGGTGTATTTGCTATCATATCGGGTTATTTGTTTAATTGGATTTTATAATAAAAAAAATAAAACCAAGAAAGAGAAATAACGAAACAAAGAAAGAATCGGTTGAATCTTTGAAAGACGCAACCGATTCTTTGATTTAATCTACCACAAGGGGTATTCGTTTTTAATATTTGTAGAATCCTTCGCCTGTTTTTCTTCCCAACAAACCAGCTCTTACCATTTTTCTCAACAATGGGTGAGGACGGTATTTAGGATCTCCGTATTCGTTGTACAATACTTCCATAATAGCAAGACAAACATCCAATCCGATTAAATCTCCCAAAGCAAGAGGTCCCATAGGGTGGTTTGCACCAAGTTTCATCGCTGTATCAATTTCCTCAGCACTTGCAACTCCGTCAGCCAATATGCCAACACCCTCATTAACCAAAGGAATCAATATTCTGTTCACAACAAAGCCCGGAGCCTCATTTACTTTAACAGGAACTTTTCCCATTTCGGTTGCAAGGTTTACTATCTTCTCGCAAACCTCTTCGCTTGTCTTTTGTCCCTTTATTACTTCTACAAGCTTCATCACTGGAGCCGGGTTGAAGAAGTGCATACCTATGAATCTCTCCGGACGATCTGTGCAAGCAGCTATTTCTGTGATTGAAAGAGATGAAGTATTTGTTGCGAAAATTGTTTCAGGTTTACAAATCTTGCTAAGTTCTGCAAACACCTCTTTTTTCAATTCCATTTCCTCTACAGCTGCCTCTATCACCAAATCAACATCCGCAAGTTGTGCATAGTCGGTTGTTGTGCTGATGTTAGCAAGTGTTGCGTCCATTGCCGCTTGTTCTATTTTGCCTTTTTCAACAAGTTTTGCCAATCCTTTGCTTATTCTTGCAACCGCCTTATCCAAGCTTGCCTGACTACGACTTTTTACTATAACCTGCATTCCTGCTTGAGCGAATGCTTGAACCACTCCGGAACCCATTGTTCCTGTTCCTATTACACAAATTTTCATTTTGTTTATGTTTTAATTGTTAATCATTATTTGCCGTTGAAAACTGCTTTTTCTTTGTTTAAGAAAGCACGCATGCCGTCTTTTTGGTCTTGACTTGCGAAGCATTTTCCGAAAAGTTTGGTTTCGTACTCTATAGCTTTGTCTGCACATAAGTCATACTCCTCATTGATACATTCTTTTGCGTAAGCAACAGCCAAAGGAGCGTTTACAATTATGCTTTCAGCCAATTTAACAGCTTCGTTCATAAGTTCCGTTTGTTCATAAACAGCATTTACCAATCCGATTCTCAAAGCTTCATCTGCTTTTATTGGTTTGCCGGTAAAGATAAGCTGTTTTGCCATTCCCATTCCAACGAGTTTAGCAAGACGATAAGTTCCGCTGAATCCGGGAACAATTCCCAAACCGACCTCAGGCTGACCGAATCTTGCGTTTGCTGAACATATTCTTATGTCGCAAGCCATCGCCAATTCGCAACCGCCACCTAAAGCAAAGCCATTAACGGCTGCAATCACAGGAATAGGAAGTGTCTCAATCTTTCTAAACACGTCTGCACCGCGTTTGCCGAAGGCTTCTCCCTCTGCTTGGTTTAGGTTTGCCATTTCCGAGATGTCTGCTCCTGCAACAAAAGATTTCTCTCCATCTCCGGTGATTATCAAAACCCTTGTGTCTTTCTCTATATTTGAAACAAAGTCGTCAATCTCCGCAAGTATGGTTGAATTTAATGCGTTAAGCGATTTTGGAGCCGAAATCGTAAGAATGAGAATCTCTCCACGTTTTTCTGATTTCAAGAAGTTGTATTCCATGATTTTTTTCTTTTGTATTTAATTAAAATATACGCTTTCAAAAACAAGTGCAAATGTACATAAAATTTGCAAAGCGAACAATGAAAAAATGAATCTTTGTTTCGCTTTACTGAAATCAAGAAATAATTTAATAAAATCAAGAATTATTTTACTGAAATCAAGAAAAAATACACTAAAACAAAGAAAAATTTGGCGTTTTTAGTACTTAAAAATGATAAGTCTTTGATTTTATGTCTTTTGGTTAAGGGTTTGTATTCTTAAGGTTTGTAGTTGGGAATCTTTTGCTTGAAGATATAGCAAGCATTTGGGATTAAGGCTTAATGAAAGTGTTTTATTTTGTGACAAAACGCCCGCAAGTCAAGTTAAAACTTAGATTTTCGCTAATAATTCAACAAGTTGATTTTTCAAAACAGGCAAATCCTCTTGTACAGTCGTCCAAACTTTTTTCGGAGAAATAGTATAATAACCATGAACTAAAACATGACGCATCTTTTCTATTACTTGCCAAGGGATAAATTGGTGGGATAATTTGAAATCTTTTGTAAGCATATAAGATGCTTCGCCAATAATTTCTATGTTTTTAACGACTGCATAAAATAATATCTTACTTTGCTCGAATTCTTCTACACTTAAGTTTGCCGTAAACTCTTCTACATTATTTATTGCAAAGAGCATGTGTTCTATCCTGCCTTTATCTTTAACAGTCTCTCTCATATATCAAAATCTTATCTTTATTTGCGGTTTCGTTTGCAAAAGGTAATAGGGAACCTTCTTCAACTAAGTCAACTTTATGGTTGAGTATATTTTCTAATTGACAGATTATGTCAGCGTATCTGAAAAGACTGATTTTCGCATCCTTGTCAAAAGAAACAAGAATGTCTATATCACTTTGCTCAGTCTCCTCTCCACGAGAATAAGAGCCGAATAACCAAGCCTTATTTATTGGTTGAGTAGAAAAAAACTTCTGAATAGAAGGAATAATTTGACTTTGAGTGATGCTGTTCATGGTAAACATCTTTTAATATTAACTGCAAAAATAACAATTTTATTATTATAAACAAACAAAACGCTCGCAAGTCAAATTAAAGTAAAGACTTACGAGCGTTTTTCTTTGAGTTGAAAAGAGAATGTTTTCTTTTTCTTTTTTCTTATCTGAATTGAATAATATCTGCTGTTGCTATAACGGTTTTTGTTGATACAAACCAAACGCGTTTTGTTGATTTTGTAACAGAAATGTTTATTAGGGCTTGATTAGCCTTTAATCTTGCGTTTTCTCTTAATTTATTTATTGCTTCTTGTTCAGGATTACCTCCGCCAAATCCAAAAATGTATGTTACATCTGCCTCTGCTTGTGCTGAACCTACATATTCAAAGTTTGCAGTGTGAAGTACAGCGTTGTTATTTATTGAAAGTAAGTTGCTATTTTTTACTGCACAACTTTGCATTCCTAATGCAAGAGCAATGATTGCTAATGCCATAAAGATTTTCCTTTTCATATCCGTTATATTTTTAGTTGTGATTAAATTATTTTTCGCAAAAGTACTAATTTTCCTTGGATTGCAAAGAATAAACTCTGAAAAGGAGAATATTTTTCTTCGATTTATTTTTCTTAGTCAAATTTTGTACCTTTGCAGACTTAAAAACATAAATTATTTATCTATGAAGAAAATTTTTAAAACAATGATGTTATTTACAGCTGCTTTGACTGCGGTTTCTTGCGGTGAGAAAGAGCAAAAGCAAACAGAGTTTGACTACAATGTAGAAAGTTTTGCAGATATTCAAATCTTGCGTTACAAAGTTGATGGCTTTGATGAATTGAGCCTTAAACAAAAAACCTTCATTTATTATTTGAATGAGGCTGCTCTTTGGGGAAGAGATATTCTTTTTGACCAAAACGGACGCTACAATCTTGAAATTCGTAGAATGTTAGAAGACTTTTATCAAAATTATAAAGGAGATAGAGAAGATAAAAACTTCAAAGGCGTTGAGGAATACTTGAAACGTGTTTGGTTTAGCAACGGAATTCATCATCATTACGGAAGTGATAAATTTGTTCCTAAGTTTGAGCGTCAATGGTTCGTAGAACAAACAAAATGTAGCGAAGAAATTGCAGAGGTAATCTTCAATCCGGAAGTTATGGCTAAGAAAATATCTCTTGCAGAAGGCGTTGATTTGTTGCTTGCAAGTGCTTGCAATTACTATCAAGGCGTAACACAAGAAGAAGCCGAAGCATTCTATGCAGAAATGAAAGCAAAGGGCGATCAAGCTAAGCCTGTAATGTACGGAATGAACTCTACACTTGTAAAAGGTGCAGACGGAAAAATCTATGAAGACGTTTGGAAAGTAGGAGGTAAGTATGGAAAAGCAATAAGCAAGATAGTAGAAAACTTAAAGCTTGCACGCCCTTACGCAGAAGATGCAAAACAACAACAAGTTATTGATTTGCTTATTTCTTTCTATGAAACAGGTGATTTGAAAACATTTGATGAGTACAGCATTGCTTGGGTTGAAAACACAGAACCTAATGTTGATTTTGTAAATGGTTTTATTGAATCATACGGAGACCCTCTTGGAATGAAAGCATCTTGGGAAAGTATTGTTAATTTCAAAGATATAGAAGCTACAAAGCGTGCAGAACAATTAAGTATCAATGCTCAATGGTTTGAAGATAATTCTCCTGTTGCAAAAGAGTTTAAGAAAGAAAAGGTAAAAGGCGTTTCAGCAAAGGTTATCAGTGCATCTATTCTTGGAGGCGACCTTTTCCCTTCAACAGCCATAGGAATAAACCTACCAAACAGCAATTGGGTTAGAGCAGAGCACGGAAGCAAGTCTGTAACTATTGCAAACCTTACAGAAGCCTACGCTCAAGCTTCTAATGGTAGCGGAATGTTGGAAGAATTTGCTTTTGGAAAAGAAGAAATCGAGATTATAAAGAAATATGGTCAATTCACAGATGACCTACACACCGATTTACACGAATGTCTTGGTCATGGAAGCGGAAAACTCTTGCCGGGAGTTGATCCGGAAGCCTTAAAAGCATACGGAAGCACGATTGAAGAAGCAAGAGCCGACCTTTTCGCACTTTATTACCTTGCAGACGCAAAATTAGTTGAATTAGGACTATTACCGGACGCAGAAGCATATAAAGCAAGCTATATTTCACAAATGCAAAACGGACTTTTAACACAAGTAGTTCGCATAAAACTTGGTGACCAAATAGAAGAATCTCACATGAGAGACAGAGCTTTGATAGCAAGATGGGCATTTGAAAAAGGAAAAGGAGCAGCAAAAGGCGGAAAAGACGTAATAGAAATGGTTAAACGCGAAGGAGAAACCTTTGTAAAGATAAACGACTATGAAATGTTGCGTAATTTGTTCGGACAACTCTTGGCAGAAATCCAAAGAATCAAATCAACAGGCGACTACAACGCAGCAAGAGATTTGGTAGAGAACTATGCAGTGAAAATAGACCCTGAATTACACAAAGAAATCCTTGACAGATACCAAAAACTCAACATTGCACCATACAAAGGCTTTGTAAACCCTGTCTATACAGCAGTAAAAGACAGCAAAGGCAATATAACAGACGTAAAAGTCTCATACGAAGAAGGCTACAGCGAACAAATGCTAAGATATTCCAA
>DEPP01000072.1:2219-2957 GCA_002358835.1 Bacteroidales bacterium UBA3389 | reverse complement strand
AAGATAGATAATCCGATATTGAAATTAGATGCAGGTACGGTTGAAATGTACAATAGAATCAACAAACCAGTATCTGCAAAATTCGATGCAATAGTCGAAAAGCTCAAAGCGTTTGGAAACAAGTGCATAATTCAAACTTTGTTGTTGCGAGGTGAGAATGACGGACTTGTAATCGACAATACAAACAATGAAGAGTTTGAAGCGTGGTTGGAAATAGTTAAACAAATCAAGCCACGTTCTGTAATGCTTTATTCAATCGACAGAGAAACGCCTGAGAAACAGCTTGAGAAGTTGTTAATTCCGGAACTTGAACAATTTGCTGAAAGAATTAGAGCTGTTGGAATAGAAACCAAGACCTACTAATCCTATTTTGATGATGACGACCCTCAAAACAGAAAAACTGGATAAAATATTGCTACATCCGATATTGGGATATATTATATTCTTTTTTTTCATTTGGTTTACGTTCTTTTGTACCTTTACTTTGGGAAACTATCCCATGGAATTGATGGAGCAAGGGGTAGGGGTGCTTGCCGATTTTGCTGCCGAGAAAATACCGCAAGGATTATTCAATGACTTGATTGTGCAAGGAATAATAGGCGGAGTGGGCGGTGTTATCGTGTTTTTGCCAAACATATTGATACTTTTCTTCTTTATTTCTTTGATGGAAGAGACAGGATATATGGAACGGGTGGCACATCTTATGGATAGGTTTATGCACTCTATAGGATTGCACGG
>DEPP01000072.1:0-2151 GCA_002358835.1 Bacteroidales bacterium UBA3389 | reverse complement strand
GTTGTAATGTTCCTGCCATAATGGCAACAAAAATACTCAAAGACAAGCGGGATCGTTTGGTAACAATGCTTATCATACCTTTCATGTCCTGTTCGGCACGTCTTCCAGTTTATATAGTGATTGCAGGAACGTTTTTCCCCGATAATGCAACCCTTGTTATGTTCTCTTTATATGTCATAGGAGTTGTGCTTGCTATTTTGTTCGCACTTCTTTTCAAACGTACGTTTAATAAAACCAATCATACACCATACACAGACAATCTGCCCGAATACAAAACGCCAAAGTTCGTTTCCGTAATGAAGACTATAGGATTAAATGCCGGTCAGTACCTTAAAAAAATGGGAGGAGTGGTTCTTATCGCTTCGGTTTTACTTTGGGGCTTGATGTATTTCCCACAAAGAGATACAGAACAGATTGAGCAAAGTTATATTGCCACAGTTGGAAAGGTTGTCGAGCCTGTTATGAAGCCGATTGGTTTTGATTGGAAAATTTCGGTATCTCTTATTTGTGGTATTGCCGCAAAAGAATTGATAGTATCAAATCTTGGAGTCCTCTATTCGGATAACCCTGCAACGAGTACGGAAGTGTTAGGAGAAAAATTGAAAGCTGCAACCTATCCGCCAAATGCAGAAGGTATATCAAAGCCTGTGTTTACCAAGCCTGTTGCTCTTAGCTTTTTGATATTTACTCTTGTTTATTTCCCATGTGGAGGAGTATTCGCAGCAGTAGCAAAAGAAAGCCGTTGGAAATGGGCAATATTCGTTGTAACCTACACAACAGTCGTAGCGTGGCTTCTTGCATTTGCAACATTCAATATTGCACAATTAGTATTATAATTCCTTTTCTGAATTGAGATTCAAAATAAGAATCGGAACGGAAGCAGTATCAATTCTATGATTCTTTCGATAGTGGAACGCCTTTTCCAAGATTGATAGTCGAAAGAGTTACAATATTTCAAGCTTGAATCGAAATGTTCTCTCAATTGCGGGATTAGTGATGGCTCTTTGCCTATAAGGGCTAATTCGTATTGGTATCTGAAACTTCTGTAATCGAAATTGGCAGAACTTATCGAGAAAGTGTTTTGATCTATCATTACGCCTTTCGCATGTAAGTTGCCTGCGGTGTAGAAATACAACTTAACACCGGCTTGATGTAAAGCTCCAAGATAATGCCTTCTTACAATATCAACCACATGCACATCAGAATGAATCGGAGTAATCACAACAACATTCACACCCCTTTGAGCAGCCTCGCACAATCGTTTTCTAAGGTTATGACCCGGCAAAAAGTATGGCGTCTCAATAAGAATCTCTTTTTCGGCTTTCGAAATCAATCGTTCATACTTTGTTTTTATTCTTTGTCGATAGATGTCCGGAATGTCTTGAATGAAGAACCAATCTTTTGTATGCAAATCTCGTTTTGTCCCAATCTTTTTGAAAGTATATCTTTCGAATGAACGATAACTGTCTTTGAAAGAACGCCTGAAAATGGATAATAAATCCGAATCTGTGGTTCTAAGATTCAGTTCCCTCCAATTCAAACAATATGCTGTTATATTTGAAGAGCCGATATAGCCAATCGAAGAATCTATCACAATTAACTTGCGATGGTTTCGGCAGTGATTTTTTGAGATGAATCTTTTTTCGAATCTCATTTTTCGATATATACGAACCTCTGCACCGAGTTTGATAAGAGATTCAAAAAACGAAATATCGGAGCCTGTCCCCCAAGCATCGACAAGCAGTTTTACTTCAATGCCTTCTTTGACTTTTGTTTCCAATGCCATTCTGAACCGTTCCCCCATTGCATCTTTGCCGAAACGATAAATCTCGATCCAAATACTCTGTTTGGCATTCTTGATATCATTCAAGATATTATTGAATAGAACAAGGTTGTCGTCAAAAATGCGATATTTTTTCATAAAGCATTAGAATAAATGTAAGTGCAAATTTACAAAAAACAACACACAATCAAGGCGTTTGTTTGTTGAAAACAGCAAAAATAAAGTATAAACCACCCAAATAGTATTACGTAAAACGCAAATTTGTAGATTTTTGGTATTTGCTTTAATAAAAAATGCAAATAAACGAATATATGAAATCCTTTCTTCGTTTTACAAAAATAAAACCAAGATTCAGTCGAGCGAATCTT
>DEPP01000044.1:19916-20088 GCA_002358835.1 Bacteroidales bacterium UBA3389 | reverse complement strand
AAAGCGAAAGCACAGGAAATGAGAGCGAAAGTTATCGAAGCCGAAGCCGAAGTTCCATTGGCAATGTCGGAAGCGTTCAGAAACGGAAATCTCGGTATAATGGATTATTACAAAATGCAAAATATAAAAGCCGACACCGAGATGAGAGAATCTATCGCAAAGCCTGTTGCAG
>DEPP01000044.1:0-19885 GCA_002358835.1 Bacteroidales bacterium UBA3389 | reverse complement strand
AAATGTAAAGTAGTTAAGTTTTGATTGTTTGATAGGGGATTTGGAGATTCTTAAGATTTTAATCCCTGTTAGCGTATTCAAGTTTAAGAAAATTAAATCTTGAATACGTTTTTTTCTTTCTTTGTTTCGCTGAAACGAATCTTGATTCTAAATTGCTGAAACAAAGAAATTGTAAAAAGAGACTTGAATCTCATTTTTTTTTCGGATATTTGCAGTTTATAATAAGGCTTGAAATGGGTAGAAAACAAAGTTTTTACGGTTATCTTGCCGTGATTTTTTCCATGATTTTTTGGGGAATCAGTTTTGTTTGGACAAAACAACTGCTTGATTCTTCGTTTCCTGTTTTTTTTATCTTGGTTATACGCCTTGCAATCTCATCTGTGGTCTTGGTTTCGTTCTTTTCGCTAACCAAAAAGTTGGAAAAGATAAAGCGAAAGGATGCCTTATTGTTTCTCGTACTCGGATTCTTTGAGCCTTTCTTGTATTTCATAGGGGAGAATTTCAGTATGAAGTTTGTCGATGCAAGTTTTGCTTCGATAATGATAGCGACCCTTCCTGTGGTTAATCCGATTGCATTGTGGTTGTTTAATGGTGAAAAAATCAAAGGAAATCTTATTGTCGGCGTTGTGCTGTCGGTTGTAGGTATTTGCTTTATGAGTATGGGCGATGGCTTTAATTTCGCAGTAGATGTGAGAGGAGTGTTGTTGCTTCTTTTGGCAGTCTTTGCGGGTTCGGGTTATACCGTGATTCTTTCCCGATTGATAGATCGTTACAGCCCGATTACGATAACTACATACCAAAATATAATCGGTGCATTTTTGTTTCTGCCTTGCTTTTTGCTCTTTGATTTGCAAGCATTGCCTGACGTGCAATGGTCAAGCGGTGCAATTGCGTCGTTGATTCTTCTGGCATTGCTATGTTCTTCGGGTGCATTTATGTTGTATGGCTATGGTGCAAAACTGATTTCGGTAATGAAAGTCAGTGTTTTTACAAATGCGATACCTGTTGTAACGATTGTTTTTGCCGTTTTGTTGGGGCAGGAGGTTCTAACATGGAACAAAGTGCTTGGAATATTGATTGTTGTAGGCGGTTTGTTGTTCAGTCAGTTTGTATTTAATAAAAAATGAAATATATGAAAGTCAAAGTAGGTTTGGTTCAGATGAGTTGTGTCAAAGACAAGGAAACGAATATTCGAAAGGCAGAGGCGGAAATACGCAAAGCCGCAAATTCGGGTGCGAATATCGTTTGCTTGCAGGAATTGTTTTCTTCATTGTATTTTTGTGATGTGGAGGATTATGCCAATTTTGATTTGGCAGAGAAGATTCCAGGAGACACTACTTCGAGATTTGGTAAATTAGCAAAAGAACTCGGAGTTGTAATTATCGCTTCGTTGTTCGAAAAGAGAGCTGAAGGCTTATATCACAATACAACTGCGGTTATCGATGCCGATGGTGAGTATCTTGGAATGTATCGCAAGATGCACATCCCCGATGACCCGGGATATTATGAGAAATTCTACTTTACACCGGGCGATTTGGGATATAAGGTTTTCAAAACCAAGTTTGCCACATTGGGAGTTTTGATTTGTTGGGATCAATGGTATCCTGAAGCAAGCAGAATCACATCGCTTATGGGTGCGGACATATTATTCTATCCTACAGCAATAGGTTGGGCAGTCGAACAAGATGAAGAAACCAACAGAGAGCAATATGAGGCTTGGCAATGCATACAACGCTCTCATGCAATCGCAAACGGAGTACATACTGTTTCGGTTAACAGAGTCGGAAGAGAAGGTGATATGTTGTTTTGGGGCGGAAGTTTCGTCTCAAACCCATTCGGAACATTGCTTTACAAGGCTTCGCACACCGAAGAAGAGACAACGGTTATAGAATTAGACCTTTCGTTAAGCGACCATTACAGAAAGCATTGGCCATATTTGAGAGACAGAAGAATAGATTCTTATCAAGGAATTTGCAAACGATTTATTGACGAATAAGATTAAAGATATGAAAACACCAAAGGACTTGGGATTCGTTTTTCCTGCCGAATGGCATAAACATACTTCTACTTGGTTGAGTTATCCTCACAATGAGAATTCTTGGCCCGGTAAAATCGATACTATATTTCCTTATTACAATCAGTTTATTGCAGAACTATCCAAAGGCGAACTTGTAAACATCAACGTAGAAGATGAAACAATGAGAGATAGGGTGGCGGAAGAGTTGATGCAATTGGGAGTGGAAATGTCGAAAATCAAGTTTCATTTTTTCAGAACGAATGATGCTTGGTGTAGAGACCACGGTCCCGCATTTGTAATAAAGGCCAACCAAAAGGCAATCGTTAATTGGGATTATAATGCTTGGGGAGGAAAATATCCATGCGAATGCGACAATCTTATTCCGAAGAAAATAGCAGATGAATTGGGATTGGAGATGTTTCACCCTCATATTGTAATGGAGGGAGGTTCGATTGATGTGAACGGAAAAGGAACTCTGCTCACTACAACTTCATGTCTTTTGAACGAAAACCGAAATCCAATGCTTTCACAAGCCGAAATAGAAGAAAAACTTTGCAATTACTATAATGTGGACAATGTTATATGGCTTGGAGATGGCATTGAGGGCGACGATACTGACGGACATGTGGATGATATTACGAGATTTGTAAATGAAGATACGGTTGTAACGGTTGTCGAAGAGGATTCAAACGATGCGAACTATGAACCCTTGAAAGCGAACCTTGATTTGCTCAACAAAGCTCGCCTTCAAGATGGAAAGCAACTTAATGTGGTTGAATTGCCTATGCCATCGGCTGTAGTGTGGGATGATATGAGATTGCCGGCTTCTTATGCCAATTTCTACATTGCAAATAAGTCTGTGATAGTTCCTACATACCGTTGCGACAATGACGAAAAGGCATTGTGCATATTGGAAAGCCTTTTCCCTGATAGAAAGGTTATCGGTATAGATTCTACAGAGATTATTTGGGGATTGGGAAGTTTCCATTGCCTTTCTCAACAAGAACCAGAAATATAAAGAACCGTAAAATTGAAATAAAGATATGAAATTACGAAACTTAATTCCGATATTGTCAATCCTCGTTTCGACGTTCGGACTCTCTGCTCAGAATGTTGTCAAACTGAGTGTCGGTGTGAATTATGACTCGATTGCGTCTTTGGATGGCAGTTACTTTGCAGTGAAATCAAACGGAAAATGGGGGGTTGTTAAGGATAATAAGCAGGTTTTGGCGTGTGAATACGACCGTATCGATGCTCTTGGAGATGATGTAATAACTTTTGTTGTCGGAGATAAGGTTGGTTTTGCCGATGTGAACGGTAAAGTATTGCTTTCTGCAACTTATCCGTACCATGTAGAGAATCAAACGGAGGAAAAAACGCAATACAACTTGTTTGACAAGGGGGCGTGCGTTGTTTCTGATAATGGAGTACTGAAATTGATAAATAAGGAAAACCAATCTTTGTTATCGGACGAGCTTACCATTGTTTCGAGAGTAGGAGATGCTGTTATAGTAAAGCAAAACGGCCTATATGGAATGGTGAATTCAAAAGGGCAGATAACGGTTAATCCTCAGTATATATCGTTAGAAACAATCGTTCCGGGAAAACTTTATGTCTATCAAGTACATGGAAAAAACGGAATGCCTGCTTTTGGTTTGGTTGATGGCAATGGAACGATTAAGACGATTCCTATCTATGAAGAGTTCCGCCCATACAAGACTCAAGATGGTATTCTGGTAAAAGCGTACGACTCTATGGGAAAACAAGGCTTGTTTAACGAAGAAGGTGAGATTGTTATGCAACCTCTTTATCAGGTAACAGAGCCTAGCAAAATCAAAGGCTTGTATAATATCACCGACAACTTGAAAAAAGGTGTTATCGGTGCGGATTACAAGGTCAGAGTAAAGCCTGATTATGATGATGTAAGGATTTTGGTTAGAGAAGATACGTTTTTTGTTGCCACTTCGGGATTAAAATCCATTGTATCGAAGAGAGTAACTCAAAAAATATTTGAAACCGAAGGCTTGATTTTGGATATATTCAAACAATCCGATGGTTCGATATGTTTTGTTGTTGAACAAGATTTGTTTTATGGCGTTTGCACATCAGAGGGCAAGTGGTTGATAGAGCCACAGTATGATGAAGTGTTGGGAATCGTTGCAGGCAAGATGTGTGTTCGTAAAGGAGCCAAATGGGGTGCGATTGATATGAACAATAATGTTGTTGTGGATTTCAAATACGAGAAAGTAAAACTGTCAAATACAGGAGAGATGATCGCTTTCTTTGATTACAGAAAAGGCTCCAAAATATTAAATTCCTCAGGCTCTATAATCGATTTTCCAAAGACTGATGAACTTTTGGTCTATGGCGATTATGTAGAATACAAAGTAGGAAAGAAAAAAGAGAGATTGTATTCCGATGGCAGAAAAATCCCTGCTGTGTTTTTGGCATTGGGAGCAGAGATGAACGGAATTTTGTGTGCAAAGACTGCTGACGGATGGGGTTATTTCGATTCAAAAACATTTGAACCTTTAACCGATAAAACCTTTGATGCTGTTGGCGGATTTGTCGATGGAATTGCTTATGCAGCAAAAGGAAATGAGATTTTGGTCTTGAATACCGACTATTCGGTAAAACAAAGCTTGCAATTACCTGCAGGAGTAAATAAATCGCTTGTTGTTTCTTCATTGACACTGTTCGGATATGCGGGAAAAACATTCTGTAGCGTTAGAGATGTAAAGACAAATAAAGTAGGAGTAATCACAATCAATAAATAACAAAAAAATAAACTTGAAATATGAGAAAGATAATGAGAAGAACGCTTTTGATTTTTGCCTTGATGTTAATCTCATCGGGTGTCATGGCTCAGAAATACAAATCGTTCACATTGGATAACGCACCGTTTAATGCCAAAGGCTTATACTATTCGTTGGTTCAAACAGAATTGGTGTTCGATGTAAAAGTTGAGAAGATAACAGAGTACAAAGGTTGCTATGCAGACTATTCTTATTTGTTGGGATTGAAGAATATAATAATCAGCGATGGAGTTTATTATCGCATAAAGGACATTAAAATATCTTCAAGATCGATTGCAGACAGCGAAAATACTTATTTCTTGACTTACGATGAAAAAACGGATGTAAAGGTTAGCGAATCGGGTTGCTTGTTGTCGATAGGGGATGTTGTAAATCAGAAGTGCGATGATAAATGCGTGCGTTCGCACAAAGGACATAAAGCCCCAAAGACCTCGGATACGGAAAATATATCTGTGAAATCTACATTCGAACAAAGACTTCTTGCTCAAGGAATGTTAGAATCAGTTCCCGATATGACGGCAGAAAAAGCGGTTAAACAAATCGAGAAACTAAGAGAAAGGCAAATCGATATCCTTTCAGGAAGTGTTGATGGTACTTATATGAACAATACGGTTGAATATATGTACAAGCAATTGGACGCAATGATTGATTCTTACGTTGCAATGTTTGCAGGAGAAAGAGTTGTGGAAGAGCTAAATTATTCATTCACTGTAAGACCTGAAAAGCCGTTGATTGTAGAACAAGATTTGCTTGTAGGAATCTTCAAGTTCTCTGCTCAAGAGGGAGTCAAGCCTCTTTCTTACACCGGAGATATGCCTACAATCGTTGCAAACCTTCATAGTTTGAATACAACCAAAGAGTATGCGAAATTGGAATCTCAAAAGAGCAAAGACGAGAAACTTCAAAACAAGATTGCCAAAAAAGGCGTCGGAGTTTATTACAGAATACCGGAGAAAGTTCAAGTGTCGATTGCAAATGGCGAAAGTATATTCAGCAAAACGATAGACATATCTCAGTTCGGTCAAATCACTTATACGGCAGACAGTCCTTCGAGAATAGTTTTCGATTCGAAGACAGGTGCATTGAAATATATAGGAAAATAACTCCGTAAAGAGAAATAAAATCATAGAAACAAAACTTTGCGAGTCGTGTCTCAAACCTTAGATGCGACTCGCTTTGTTTTCCCTTTAGCGAAACAAAGATTCGAGAAAATGTTTCTTTGTTTCGTTTCGCTCAAATCAAGATTCGTTTTACTGATTCTTTATTTTGTTTTTTCGCTTTTTTACTTTGGCGATTGTCTGTCAGCCATTGGTTTTCGGCAGACGCAATTTTGTTCTTGCCAATTGCCGATAGCTAACAGACAAGGTAAAGAAAAACGAGCGTTAGAACTTGAATTGTCAAACGCTCGTTTTGTTTTAGATTTGCTTTCTGCCGTTTGCAGATATGTTTTTTCAAATCTTATTCGTACAAGAACTCGCCGTACGGACTCTTAACCAAGACTTGCTTCTTGTCGTTCTGCTCTACGCGTCCGATGATTTGAGCATCGATATTGAAACTCTTGCTGATTGCGATAACATCTTCTGCAGTCTTTTCATCCGTATAAACTTCCATTCTGTGGCCCATGTTAAACACTTTGTACATTTCTTGCCATTCTGTTTTCGATTGCTGTTGTATCATCTCAAACAAAGGAGGGATAGGGAACAAATTGTCTTTTACAACTTTCAAACCGTCGTTTAGGAAATGCAATACCTTGGTTTGTGCTCCTCCGCTGCAGTGTACCAATCCGTCAATTTTGCTTCTGTGATGTTTTAATACCTCTGCAATCACAGGAGCGTACGTTCTGGTTGGAGAAAGCACCATCTTGCCGGCTGTAACTCCTTCAACTGCTGTTGCGGACGTTAAATCCAATCCTCCGCAATAAACAACTTCTTTTGGCAAAGCATTGTCATAACTTTCCGGATATTTGTTCGCAAGGCTTGAATTGAAGACATCGTGTCTTGCAGAAGTCAATCCGTTGCTTCCCATTCCGCCATTGTATTCTGTTTCGTAAGTTGCCTGACCGAAAGATGCCAATCCGACAACCACATCTCCTGCTTTGATTCTGTCGTTTGAAATTACATCCTTGCGATTCATTCTTGCAGTAACCGTACTATCGACAATAATTGTACGAACCAAGTCTCCGACATCCGCAGTCTCCCCTCCGGTTGACCGAATGCCTATTCCGAGAGAACGCATCTGTTCAAGAAATTCTTCCGTTCCGTTTATGATTTTTGAAATCACCTCTCCGGGAATCAGATTCTTGTTTCTGCCGATTGTAGAACTTAAAAGAATATTATCGGTTGCACCAACGCAGATAAGGTCATCAATATTCATCACGATAGAGTCAATAGCTATGCCTTTCCATACAGACATATCTCCCGTCTCTTTCCAATACATATAAGCCAATGAACTTTTCGTTCCTGCACCATCGGCATGCATAACAATACAATGCTCATCGCTTCCTGTCAAAGTATCGGCAACGATTTTGCAAAAAGCTTTCGGATACAATCCTTTGTCGATATTCTTTATTGCATTGTGAACATCTTCTTTCGAAGCACTGACTCCTCTTAGGTTATATTTCTCTTCTTTCATCTGTATTTTGATACTATTTTACTAGTTTGTTATTTTTATTTTCCAAAACGGCGTTTTATCCTACTTAAACTGCATCTTAGCATCGTAGTTTTCAATTTAGAGTTTGCAGTCGCTGCCTGTACATATAAATGGTTCCCAATCAAAATTCAAGGTGTCCATTTGCGAGAAGTCGATCTCTCGAACATCTTTGTCCTTTATGTCGTATAAATCTCTCGGATGTACTCTCATTTCTCCCGAATAGCGGTTATAACTTTTCAATAGCCTGCCGTGCTTGTCCACAATGAGGTTTAGCGGAATTCCGAAGGCATCATCGACTTTTTCTCCCTCGGGGAAAATATAGTTGATGAGGTTGTTCCACTTGTTTTCGTTTGTGTTGCAAAACGCTTTACTCGTATCAGCCATATAATATGGTACAACATCGAGATTATACTGCTTGAGAATGTCGTGAGCATACCTTATGCCGCCGGTATTCTCCAATATGAAGTACCATTTTACGGTTGTGCTGTCGTAAAACTTCATAATGTCGGGATAGGTGAGCCTCATGTGGTCATGGCAAGGACCGCAACATGGCGAATAAAAGACAACAAATTTGTAACAAGAAGTATCGTCAATCAATAATGCCTTCAAGTCATTTGCATTCAGTGCCTTAAACTCTTGATGCTTTGTCGCATATTTTTGAGAGCGTGAAGTTTCAATACACATCCGTATGCAAGAAATGCAACACAAGGTTATGACAGCAATAGATACAAATAATTTGAGTTTTGTTTTCATGACATTTTATTCTAAAGATGCTTTAAATGAATACGCTCCACTATTAGAGGATAGAATCTTGTACTCTCCTTTTTTTATTGTTATAGGCTTGTTGTAATTTATCGCATCCAAAAAATCTTCACCGTCAAGAACGATATCTTCTCCGATTTCGACAAATCCTTCTTTTACATCTTCCATCCATAATGCTTTTTCATCATCATCTGCATTAGAATAGTTTACAACAAAATAAATGTCTCCGTTGTCAATAAAACTTTCAACGAAAGGACGATTAGGCGTTGCAGGACCTTGAAACCATAGGAAGCAAATTCCTTTAGATCCTTTACAATACTGTTTAGGCCATTTGCCTTTCCTTTCACCACGCTGTATTTGTAAAATTACGATAGTGGTTTCGGGAGCACTTTTCATTACGATAGAAGATTCTTTTGTAATTTCTATTCTTTCATCTTTCGTGTCTTCACAAGAAATCATTATTCCTGAAAGAAAAATTGCTGCGATAGACAGCTTAAAAACACTTTTGCGCATAGCTTTAAACTGGAACTATTATTACGTTAGCTGTGGCAAAGATATGATATTTTTTTTAATCAACAAAACAACAGATGTTGTTTTGTTGATTTTGCTCCAAATTTACTACATTGAAGTGTTTTGTAAGGGTGGTGTTGTGAAAATAAATATCCTGATTATCAGAGAAATATCAGCTTATCAGATATTTCTCTGCATGGAATGTTACATTCTATAATTATTTGCATTTCATAACTCTTTATCATAGTAGAATAAATCGCCGTTTTATTTTACTAAAACAGCGATTTATTTATCTGAAACGGTGTTTGGGTTCTGGCTATTTCTTGAAGTAAGGAAGCGCCTTTTGAACATCCTCATCCACAAGCAGGAATAAAGGATAGAAATACTCATCTCCGTATAGGTTTTGTGCGATGTAGGACTTCATAAGTTGTTTTATCTCGCTTGACTCTGCATCGGACAGGTTCTCTTTCTCGACTTTTTGCTCTGTTGCAAAGGATAACATTTCTTGCAAAAGGTTTTCGGTTACTGAAAATTTGTTCAAAAAGTCTGCTCCGTCTTTGTATTGCTTGAAAGCTTTACGATTACGGTCTATATGGTCGAAACAGAATTTGTATATCAAGCCTTTCTTGAGCAAAGTCGAGTAGTAATTGCTCTTTTTATAAACATAATATGGCAACTCTACGTCCGGCTCGATTCCTCCTCCACCATAGACAATTCTTCCTTTCTTTGTCTTGTATTTTAGCGAGTCTGCGTGAGATATTGTATCGGTATGTTTTTCCATATTGGCATATCGCTCGATGAAATCCGTATAATACTTCTCTGGATCGCCTGATATGTATGGTCGTTGTATACATCTTCCGCTCGGAGTATAGTAACGCGAAACGGTAAGCCTTAAAGCAGAGCCGTCAGGCAGGGTTTTCTGCTCTTGAACCAAGCCTTTGCCGAATGTTCTTCTGCCGATTATCATTCCTCTGTCATTGTCTTGCAAGGCTCCTGCAACGATTTCAGAAGCTGAAGCGGCAATCTCATCAATCAAAACTATGATTTTACCTTCTTCAAACACGCCTTCGGAAGTTGCAAAATAGTCATGTCGTCCTCTGTATCTTCCGTTGGTAAAAACGATTAGCTCATCTTTTGCAAGGAATTCGTCGGCTATTTTCACCGCTTGGTCCAAATAACCGCCTCCATTGCCACGCAAATCGAACAAAAGTTGTTTTGCTCCTTGCTTTTTCAACTTCACAAGTGCCGAATGCACCTCCTCATAAGAGTTTGCACTGAATTGAGATAGCTTTATGTAGGCTGTGTTTTCGTTTATCAAGCCTGCGTAATCCACACTATGAATCGGAATCGCCGCTCTGGTCAATGAATAGTTTATAGGCTTGTCTATGCCTGAACGTTTCACAGAGATAGAAACTTTTGTTCCACTTTTGCCTCTTAGTAACTTGAAAACCTTCTCGTTGGTTATTTCTTTGCCTGTAACGTTCTTGTCATTGACCTTTATGATTCGGTCTCCCGCCATAATCCCTGCCTTTTGTGATGGTCCTGGATTTATGGTTTGCACAACTACAATCGTGTCTTCGATTATTCTGAACTGAATACCGATACCGTCAAAGTTGCCTTGAAGAGCCTCATTCTCTTTTTTGATTTCCTCAGCCGTCATATAAACCGAATGAGGGTCCAGATCGGCAAGAAAACTCCTGATTGCAACATCTTCTAACGAATCAATATCGACTTTATCCACATATTGAGCATCGATTAACGAAAGAACATACTCCATTTTCCCTCCTTTGAAAACAGAATTACCACTTCCATCCGAAGGAATAAGGAAATAACCGATAATCACTCCCAATATTACGGAAACAGATATTATAAACGGAGTTCTCGCTCTGTTGTTCATTTGCTTGATTCCTTATTTTGTTATCCAATCTTGCACTTGCTCGAGTTTCAATGCAGGAATGTCAAGTTTGTTTTTCTTTCTTAAACCATTCAAATCATTGAATAATTTGTTTGGATTGGCGTTTTTAAGGTCTTCAATCTTGTTTATACCGCTTTTTCTTACCATTGCAATCCACTCTTGTGGCACTCCGCATTCTATAAATTGCTCATCGGTTGCAACAACTGCCTTTTTCTCCGGTTTCATTTGAGGGAACAACAAAACGTCTTGTATAGAAACATTTCCTGTCATCAACATACACAAACGGTCAATTCCTATTCCCATTCCTGAAGTTGGCGGCATACCATATTCTAACGCTCTTACGAAATCGTAATCTATGTACATGGCTTCATCGTCTCCTCTTTCCTGCAACTTAACTTGGTCTTGGAATCTTTCCAATTGGTCGATCGGGTCATTCAATTCTGAATACGCATTTGCCAATTCTTTACCATTGACAAACAATTCAAATCTTTCTGTCAATCCTTCTATGCTTCTGTGTTTCTTTGTCAAAGGAGACATTTCTTTTGGATAGTCGTAAATAAATGTTGGTTGAATATAGTGATGCTCACACTTTGCTCCGAAAATCTCATCTATCAATTTACCCTTACCCATTGTTTCATCGACTTCGATTTTCATTGCTTTACACGCTTCGAACAATTGTTTCTCGTCCATGTTGTAAATATCGTAGCCGGTGTATTGAAGAATTGAATCCCTCATCGTTACTCTTGCAAACGGACGTTTGAAATCTACTTCCTTGTCTCCTATATTCACCTTTGTAGTATCGTGAAGTGCAAGAGCGACTCTTTCTATCATTTCTTCGGTAAAGTCCATCATCCAATTGTAATCCTTATACGCCACATAGATTTCCATACATGTGAACTCAGGGTTATGAGTGCGGTCCATACCTTCGTTTCTGAAGTTACGAGAAAACTCATACACGCCATCAAATCCTCCAACTATCAATCTTTTTAGGTAAAGCTCGTTGGCGATTCTTAGATATAGCGGAATATTCAATGAATTATGATGCGTGATAAACGGTCTTGCAGCTGCTCCTCCAGGGATTGACTGCAATACTGGCGTTTCTACTTCGATGTATCCTTGCTCATTGAAGAACTCTCTCATCGTATTGATGATTTTTGTTCTTTTTATGAATGTGTCTTTCACCGATGGATTAACAATCAAATCCAAATATCTTTGACGGTATCTTTGTTCGGTATCGGTGAAAGCGTCATACACTTTGCCATCTTTTTCTTTCACCACGGGCAATGGTTTAATCGACTTTGATAGGATGTTGATTTCTTTAACATGTATCGATATTTCACCCATTTGAGTTACAAAGACAAATCCCTTAACCCCTATAATATCGCCAATATCCAACAGTTTTTTGAAAACGGTATTGTACATCGTTTTATCCTCTCCTTGACAGATGTCATCTCTTTTGATGTACAATTGTATCTTTCCATAGCTATCTTGTATTTCAACAAAGGATGCTGCTCCCATTATACGGCGAGACATTATTCTTCCCGCAATCGATACTTCTTGAAATAAAGTGTTGTCTTTAGGAAACTGCTCTAAAATCTCGTTTGTCTTTGCATTGACAGGATATAAAGCTGCTGGATAAGGATCTATTCCCAATTGTCTCAATTGCTCTGCGGCTTGTCTTCTGAATATTTCTTGTTCGCTTAATTCGTTTATCATATCGCTTCTCTATTATTTCAAACTGCAAATTTAATGATTTATTTACAAACTTCACCTATCGAGAACACTTTTATGATTTATCTTTTTAATGTTTTGTGTATTTGAATCGATTTTTTTGCTTGCTTGATTTGCAGGGAAGGAATACAAAATTATCAGGGTGTTTTTATGTGTTGTAGAATATATCTGATTATCAAACAAATCTGTTTCTTGATTTTAATTTACTGAATCTTGAATTCATTTTTTTCTTTCTTTGTTTTAATTTGCTGAATCTTTGTTTTAATTTTCGGGGCTTTGAATTCAAGAAACGCAGACCGAAAACAGATGTGTTTTTATTGCGTTTTGAACACGATTTCGCAGGATAGAAATATGTATTTGCAGGTGCTTTTGAACAACAATTTTACTTCGATAAGCGTTTTTTTGCTTTCCGACTGCTGTTTATTGGTGGAAATGTAGTAATTTTACAGACTCATTTTCGAATTTAACGAATTAAAGTATTTTTATCGATATGACTGATTTTCAAAAGAGATTACAGGTTTTTGTTTCGGAGTTTGAAACTGCCGGAAATAAGGTGTGTTTTAGCCAGGAAGTATCTCAACTTGATGTTGATGTGCTTATGGGTAAGCTAAGAAAGATGTATGATTTCCTTCTTTCGACCGATTTGAGCAAAACAGAATCTACAATAATCGAAACCAAAGTTGCAGAAAATGTTTGTAAACAACAGCCGATTGTTGAACAGCCTAAGGTGGTTGAAACTAAAATAAAAGTCGAGCAACCTCAAATCAAAGTAAATAAAACGGTGATTGAAAAGGTTGTGGAGAAAGAACCGGAAGTTGTAATCGAGCAGCCGATAATCAAGGAAGAAGTTGTAACAGTGCATATCGAAGAGCCTGTAGTCGCTGTTGAAGAACCAATTGTTGTACAAAGTGTTGTTGCAGAGCAAAATGTTGCACAGTCCGTTCAAGAGCCAATTGTGGAACCACAAACGCAAGAAGTAGAGCATGTCGTTATTCAAGTTGAACAAGAACCTCTTGAAACTGAAACTCCGAAATCTTCACAATCTTCAGTTTTAAGCTATTTACACAACAACATAATGAAAGAGAGTGAAGAGAAACCCAAAGTTGTAAACTCGACACTTGATTTGTTCTCCGAAAAACCAACATCTATTGCCGAGCGTTTCGAGAATCGTAATCGCAGTGATTTGAGAACGGCTATCGGGGTAAGTGAAAAATTCTTGTTCATTAACGATTTGTTCTCCGGAAACTTGAAAGAGTACACCGACTTTATCAACAAACTTAATGATATTACAACATGGGATATGTCAAAGTTGGTGATAGAAGAGATGAAACAAACGAAAAAATGGGTGAGTTCATCTCTGGCGTATAGTACTTTGGAGGATTTGATTCACAAACGTTTTATGAAATAATCCGATGAAAGGAGTATTCATTTTTTCTGCACCTTCGGGTAGTGGAAAGACAACTATTTTGAAGCAGATTTTTGAAAAATTTCCGAATCTTTTCGGTTTCTCGGTATCGGCAACAAATCGCCCTGCAAGAGATGGTGAGATTGACGGACGAGATTACTATTTCCTCTCGGATAATCAGATGAAAGAGAAAATCGCAAATGGAGATTTTTTGGAATGGGAGCAGGTTTATGAAGGACGTTATTATGGAACATTAAAATCGGAACTGGATAGAATCTGGTCAGAAGGTAAAGTGGTTGTGTTTGATGTTGATGTGAAGGGTGGAATCAATATTAAAAATATGTTGAAAGATGAAGCATTCGCCATTTTCATAATGCCGCCGAGTGTAGAAGAGCTAAAGAAACGCTTGGAGGGCAGAAACACAGAAACAGCAGAAAGCCTTCAACAACGATTGGCAAGAGCGGAAATGGAAATCAGTAAGAGTGATAATTTCGATACAGTCATATTGAACGACGATTTGACACTTGCTGTTAATGAAGTTGAGAAATGTATTGGCGAACAGCTGAGAAAGTGGGATATTCTAAAATAACAAACTACCGATTGCAATGAAGAGTAATTATTTATGTCTTATAGAACTATTAAACTTTGATAAAATCGTTTCTGCTTTTGGAAACGATATGTTGCAAATAACAATCAATAAAATATCTAAGGATTTAGCCACAGCACTTGCAGGATCTGAGCATGAGGTATCTTGTTGTAATTTTGGGGATTCTATCTTGATTCAAACCGAATCGGATTCAGACGAAGATCTCTCTAAACTTGTAAGAGTGCTTTCTGCATATAATAAACAGGCGTTGATGTTTGGTTATCCTCATAAAGGGATTGTGTTAAAACAAACAAGCGTTGTGTCTTTATGTGATGTAATAAAAACATATAATTCTAAGGCTTTATTTGATGCAAAAGCGGTGTTGAAAGAGCAAAACTTTGCAGGAATTGTGATTAACAGCGATTTGTATTGCGAGAAGCAACATATTTTCGAATCATTTGCCGAATCGTTTGAGCAATATGCAGTTTTTAAGATACAAAAAGCGAAATTGACCGACGTGGCTTTGAATGGAGTGAAAAAGAGTGTGGAAAGTAATTTTGCAAAGGTTGGAATTGATGCTTTTTCTTCTCGTCGTGAAATTCTGAATTTTGTTTTGCGTTTCATAGAAAAGGGAAATAAATAACAGCATCTATGGAAAACAAGTCGGGATACCATGTAGAGGTTGCATCTTGTCAACGATACCACAAAGGAGAGTTTATTTGTGGAGATGCATTCTTGTCTCAACGATTGAAAGAAGAGAACCGGACAATCGCAGTCTTAGCAGACGGTATGGGACATGGTGTTAAAGCAAACGTACTTGCTACTCTGACTTCCACAATGGCGATAAAGTTTGCTCAAGAACATAAAGACGCAAAGACAATTGCAGAAATAATAATGCAAACTTTGCCTATATGCAGTGAACGTAAGACAAGTTATGCAACTTTTACGATTGTAGATGTTGCGGATAATGAAGTGAGTATTTTGGAATATGACAATCCGCTTTGTCTTATTATGAGAGGTGGCAATGTTTTTGAACCGCAATGGCAATGTCTTTTGCTCGATGGTGTGGATACAGAGGGGAGAAGTCGCGAAATAATGACTTGCAGTTTTGTTCCGATGAAAGAGGATAGGATTATTTTTATTTCCGATGGTGTTACGCAGTCAGGAATGGGTAATGACGATATGCTCTTGGGTTGGGGTAGAGATGCTTATGTTGATTTTGTGAGAGACACTATCCGAAACGAAAGATATATCTCTGCAAACAAGTTAGCACAAAGAGTTGTCAATAAAGCATATTCTAACGATAGATTTTCCTCGAAAGATGATACGAGTTGCGGGGTGATTTATTTTAGAACGCCTCGTAAATTGATGATTGCAACAGGCCCTCCTTACGATAAAAGCAAGGATGAGGAATATGTGAACAAGCTAATGACCTTTGACGGAGTAAAAATTGTATCAGGTGCAACCACAGCCGAGATCTTTTCTAAGCATTTGGGTGTTGAAATCGAAGATGACTATGAAAATCTTGATCCAACTTTGCCTCCTATGAGCAGAATGCAGGGAATAGATTTGGTTACCGAAGGAGTATTGACGCTAAACAAAGTAATAAGTATTTTGTCGAGTAATAATGCTTCGTCAATCAACTTTGGAAACGGACCGGCTGATAGAATAGCTGAGAAACTTATGGAAAGCGATGAGATAAACTTTGTTGTAGGAACCAAAATCAATCAAGCACATCACGATCCTTCGCTTCCGATAGAGATAGAAATAAGAAAGAGTTTGGTCAAACGGATGGTAGAACTTTTGGAAAACAAATATATGAAAGACGTAAGCGTGGAATATTTGTAGCGAAACAAAATAGGAGTAAACAACGTAAGAGAATAAGAATAACGAATTTATAAAACAGTAAATCGAAATAAATTATGATAAAGAGATTTTTTCTAATGATTTGTGCAGTTGCTTTTTGCGGAATCGTATCTGCACAAACCTATATCAGAGATGCAGAACAAGGCGATGCCAATGCTCAATATCGTTTGGGAAAAATGTATGAACGAGCAGATAGAATGCCGAAAGATGTAAGTAAAGCTTTGTATTGGTATGGTAAAGCCGCAGAACAGAATCATCCTAAAGCGATTATGGCGTTGGCTGAAATGTATTATTATGGTGTTGATGTAAAACAAAATATGCACTTGGCATTTAAGTATTTCAATCTTGCGGCTCAACACAATAATATGGAGGCAGTTTATTGTCTTGGTGAGATGCACGAACAAGGAGTAGGTACTGCAAAAAATTTGGTTAGAGCTTTGGAATATTTCAAAAAAGCGGCAGATGAAGGAAACCTTGCAAAGGCTCAATTTAAGTTGGGAAAGATGTATTACTATGGGCAAGGAACAAATAAAGACATTAAACAATGTTTGAAATACATACATGCGGCATTTGACAATGGCTATCCTACGGCTAAGGAATTTTGGAACGAAAATCAATTGTGGAAATATGAACAATAATATCAAAAAACTAACGACATTCTTTTTTGCTTTGCTTGTCTGCGTTAGCGGATTCGGACAGAATTTGCTTTTGAAGGCTAAAAGTGGAAGCGCCGATGCTCAGTACGAATTGGCAACACAATATTATAAAGGCATAGGTCAATTGCAGAACTACAACACTGCTTTTGTTTGGTACAAAAGAGCAGCAGAAAAGAACCATTTAGCATCATGCTATGCTTTGGGGCAGATGTATGAAAAAGGCTTGGGATGTACACAAAATGAGCGTTTGGCATTTTCGTACTATATGCAAGCAGCAGAAAGAGGGCATTTTGATGCTCAGTTGAGGGTTGCACAGATGTTTGATGAAGGAATAGGCGTTGTAGATAACCCTGCAAGAGCTTATCTTTGGTATAGAATTTGTGCAGATAGGGATGAGGTTTACGCATGCAGAAGAATAGGCGACTTTTATTTGTATGGAATCGTTGTCGGTCAAGATTTGATTGAAGCTAAACATTGGTACGAAAAAGCTGTTGAGCAAAACGACGTTGATGCAATGCAGAAATTGGCATACATATACATATTAGGAGAAAGCGTAGCCCCGAATTACGAAAAAGCATCGAAACTTTCGGATGAACCTTTGAAAAAGAATATGCCTATTGCTCAATATGTGAAAGCCTACTTAATGGAAAACGGGTTTTTTGAAAAGAAGAATTTGAACAAAGCATTGGAATTCTATACAAAGTCCGCTCATCAAGGTTTCGAACCGGCAAAAGAACCTGTTGCTTTGGCAAGATACAATAAAGAAAAACAGATAGACAGTTTGTTGAATTTGAAAACAATAAAAAGAGCCGAGACAAACTATGTTTTGGGTGTGGAATACATCGCAGGAAATTTAGTAAAAAAGAATGTAAAGAAAGGATTGTCCTATCTGACCACAGCCTCATCGCAAGGCTATGCTGAAGCCTATTTAGAATTGGGCTTATTGTATAAAGAAGGTAAAGTAGTAAAGAAAAATATTCGCAAAGCGAACAATTATTTTAGCGATGCTGTTATTCTTGGATGCAAAGAAGCAGAACGGTATCTACCTGAAAACAAAAAGAAATAATAAAGTAGTATATATAAACACAAACGTATTATGAGTAAATTGGATGCTAATGCTTGCAGTAATGCAGACAAATGGATAAACGGTCATATAGATGAAACTATAAAAAAAGAGATAATCGCTTTACGAGAGAACAATCCTGAGGAATTTAATGATGCTTTTTATAGAACTTTAGAATTCGGAACAGGAGGCTTGAGAGGTATTATGGGATTGGGAACAAACAGAATGAATTTCTTTACAGTATCAATGACAACACAAGGGTTCTGTAATTATATTCGAAAAAATAAACCGACCGGTCAAATACGTTGTGTTATATCTCATGACAGCCGTAACAATAGTCGTGATTTTGCCAAAACGACAGCAAGAGTAATGGCCGCAAATGGCTTTGAAGTTTTTTTATTTGAGGACTTAAGACCTACTCCGGAGTTGTCTTTTGCAGTCAGAGAACTGAAAGCAGATGCAGGAGTAATGATTACCGCTTCTCACAACCCGAAAGAATACAACGGATACAAAGCTTATTGGAATGACGGAGCGCAATTGACTTCTCCACATGATGAGTTGGTGATTGAAGAAGTAAATAAAATAACCGACATTTCTTTGGTTAAAACCCAGCAAGACGATTCTAATATAACGATAATAGGAAAAGAAATAGACGATATTTATATCGAACGTGTCAAGTCTTTGTCTTTGGATAATGGATACATAGCAAAGCATAAGGACTTGAAGATTGTTTATACTCCATTGCACGGAACGGGAATCAGTATCATACCTCAAGCTTTGAAAGCGTATGGTTTTGAAAATGTTTCAATCGTTTCACCTCAAGCAATACCTGATGGAAATTTTCCAACATGTGTTTCACCAAATCCGGAAGAACCTTCAGCATTGGAATTGGGCTTAAGACAGGCTCAAAGTGAAGATGCAGACATTTTATTGGCTACAGACCCAGATGCGGATAGAGAGGCAATCGCCGTAAAAAAGAAAAACGGAGAATGGGTGCTGTTAAATGGTAATCAAACTGCAACATTGTTTTCCTATTATTTGCTTAAACGTTGGAGCGAAGAAGGAAAATTGAACGGAAAGCAATACATAATAAAAACCATCGTAACAACCGAGATGATTAAAAAGGTTGCGGAACGATTCGGTGTTGATTGTTTTGATACTTTGACAGGGTTCAAACATATTGCAGCAAAGATTCGTGAACTTGAGGGAGTGAAAGAGTTTATTGGAGGAGGGGAAGAAAGTTTCGGATTCTTGATTGGTGATTTTGTAAGAGACAAAGATGCTGTTTCGGGTTGCTGTATATTGGCAGAGATGGCAGCATATGCGGCAAGCAATGGTGAAACGCTTTATGATATGCTTTTGAATCTATATACTGAATTTGGATTCTATCAAGAGAAACAAGTATCTGTTGTCAAGAAAGGCAAATCCGGAGCCGAAGAGATAGCCAAGATGATGAATGACTTTAGAAACACACCTCCGCAAACGATAGATGGAGTATCGGTTACACAGATTGTCGATTATCTGAAACCTGAAATCACAGGATTGCCGAAAAGCAATGTATTGCAATATTTTTTGAGTGATGGCAGTAAAGTTTCGGTTCGACCTTCGGGAACTGAGCCAAAAATCAAGTTTTACTTTTCTATATGTTTACAAATGGGGAATGTGGATTTGATTGAACAAAGACAAGATGAGGCACTTCAAAAAATAGATAGAATTAAGCAAGAATTGGAGTTGAATTAACAAAATAAACCTTACTTTTTACTGAGAACTGTTTTTTAATTTGTTTTATAAAATGCTATTTTTCAAAGGTTAAAATCAAGAAATAGCAAAAAACTTGAAAAAAGTTTGGTCAGAAAAAAAAAACGTTGTAAATTTGCACTCGCAAAAAGGTTGGTGTCATAGCTCAGTT
>DEPP01000051.1 GCA_002358835.1 Bacteroidales bacterium UBA3389 | reverse complement strand
TTCGAGATGCTCGGCAACTGGTCTTTCGGTGACTATTTCAAGAAAGAGGCTATTGCTTACGCTTGGGAACTTTTGACAAAGGTTTACGGAATAGATAAAGATATAATATATGTTACGGTTTTTGGCGGAGATGAAAAAGATGGATTGCAGGTTGATAAAGAAGCGTATGATTATTGGAAAGAATGGATTGCGGAAGACAGAATCATATTCGGCAGCAAGAAAGACAACTTCTGGGAAATGGGAGAAACAGGTCCTTGCGGCGGATGCTCTGAAATACATATCGATTTGAGAAGTCCTGAAGATAAAGCCAAAATCAACGGAAAGGATTTGGTGAACAAAGACAATCCTTTGGTTATCGAGATTTGGAATTTGGTGTTTATGGAATACAATCGTATGGCAGATGGTAGTCTTGTGCCGTTGAAGGAAAAGAATATAGACACCGGAATGGGCTTTGAAAGACTTTGCATGGTTCTTCAAGGCAAACAATCGAACTATGATACAGATGTATTTCAGCCGATGATTAAACACCTCAGTCAAAAAGCAGGAGCGGAGTATGGAAAAGGTGAAGAGGATAAAGACATTGCGATGAGGGTTTGTGCAGACCACATAAGAGCGGTTTGTTTTGCTATTGCAGACGGACAATTGCCGTCAAATGCAAAAGCAGGTTATGTAATCCGCAGAATCCTTCGAAGAGCCGTTCGTTACGGATACACATTCCTCGGATTTGAAGAGCCGTTCCTTTGCGATATGGTTGCGATATTGGTTGAGCAAATGGGAGGACAATACCCTGAAATCAAAGCTCAACAAAGCCTAATCGAAAAGATAATCCGAGAAGAAGAGCAATCATTCTTGCGTACTCTTTCAAATGGAATAATGAAGTTTGAAAAGTACACGGCACAATGCCAAAACAAAGTAATAGATGGAGATTTCGCATTTGAGTTGTTTGATACTTACGGATTCCCTGTTGATTTGACCGAGTTGATGGCTCAAGAAAAGGGATACAGTGTGGATATGGTTGGATTCGAAAAGAACCTTGCTGCACAAAAAGAACGTTCAAGAAATGCTGCTAAGAGTTCAGCAGAGGATTGGGTAGAGATTGAAGAATTTGAAGGCTTAGGAGAATTTGCCGGATATGATACTTTGGAGACAGAAAGCCGATTGTTGAGATATAGAAAAGTAACAACAAAAACTGCTACTTTGTATCAATTAGTCTTTGATAAGACTCCGTTTTATGCTGAAATGGGAGGTCAAGTTGGAGATAAAGGATATATCGAAAACGAAGGCGGAAAGATAAGCATAATCGATACTCGTAAAGAGAATGAACTAACTGTACATATTGTAAAACAATTGCCATCGGTTGTAGATAAGCCTTTCAGAATGGTTGTAGATAAGCAAAAACGTCTTGCAACCGAAGCAAATCACACTGCAACACACCTTTTGCATAACGCTTTGCGTCAAGTGCTTGGAATGCATGTTGAACAAAAGGGTTCTTATGTTGATGATACTAAATTGAGATTTGACTTTTCACATCCTTCAAAACTGACAGATGAAGAAATAAGAAAGGTAGAGCGTTTGGTTAATGCCGCAATCAGAGCCGACTATTCTTTGGAAGACTTCCGCAATATACCAATAGCAGAGGCTAAAGAAATGGGAGCAATGGCGTTGTTTGGAGAAAAATATGGCGATAAGGTTAGATGCGTTCGCTTTGGAGAAAGTATCGAACTTTGTGGAGGAACTCACGCAAGCTCAACAGGACGAATCGGAATGATAAACATAATGAGTGAAACGGCAGTTGCGGCAGGTGTAAGAAGAATAGAAGCTGTTACAGGTGAGGTTTGCGAAGAATATTTCAACTCAGTAGCCGATACAATGAAAAATATACGTTCATTCTTTGCAGCAAGTCCTGATATTGTTCTTTCAATCAAAAAACTTATCGAAGAAGATGCGGAATTGAGAGCTAAATTGGAGAAAATGCAAAAAGAAAAAGCTTTACAATTGGCAGATTCGCTTAAGGCAAAAATAGAAAACATATCCGGCGTTGATTATTTGGAAACCGATTGTAGCGATTTGGGTGCTGATATGGTAAAGGATATGGCGTTCAAATTCAAAAGCGAATATCCTCGAATCTGTTTTGTAGCTTACGGAACACAAGAAGGTAAAGTTAATTTGACGCTTATGTTAGGTGATCAGTTGGTTGCCGAAGGTAAAGACGCATCGAAAATCATCAGACAAGCATCTAAAAACATCAAAGGCGGCGGAGGAGGACAAAAACACTTCGCAACAGCCGGCGGAAAAGACGCTTCAGGAATCGCAAAAGCAGTAGAAGAAATAAAACAACAAGTAATTAGCTAAGCCAAAAAAGAGAATACGTAGTAAAAAACGATAGACATAAAACATAAAAACAACAATGCAAAATATAAGAAACGTAGCCATCATAGCACACGTCGATCATGGTAAGACGACTCTTGTGGACAGAATGTTGCATCAAGCAAAGCTGTTCCGTGAGAACCAAGAAACAAAAGACCTTATTTTGGATAACAACGACCTTGAAAGAGAAAGAGGTATCACAATTTTGTCTAAGAATGTTTCCATAAGATATAAAGGACATAAAATAAACATTATCGATACTCCGGGCCACAGTGACTTTGGCGGAGAGGTCGAAAGAGTTCTTAACATGGCGGACGGTGTTTTGCTTGTTGTAGATGCGTTCGAGGGACCTATGCCTCAGACTCGTTTTGTTTTGCAAAAGGCTATCGATTTGAATCTTAAGCCTATTGTTGTGATAAATAAAGTCGATAAACCAAATTGTAATCCGATTGAAACACAAGAAAAGGTATTCGATTTGATGTTTGCTCTGGGTGCAACCGAAGAACAATTGGATTTTCCTACAGTTTATGGTTCTTCTAAACAAGGTTGGATGAGCGAAGATTGGCAACATCAAACCGAAGATGTGTCCTATCTTTTGGATATGATAATCGAGCATATTCCTGCATACAAAGCCGAAGAGGGAAACACACAGTTGATGATTTCATCTTTGGATTATTCTTCATATGTCGGCAGAATAGCGGTCGGACGTTTGCACAGAGGAACATTGATTGCAGGACAAGATATTACTCTTGTTAAGGCTGATGGAAAACAAATGCGTTCCAAAATCAAAGAACTTTACGTTTTCGAAGGTCTTGCAAAAGAAAAAATAAAGACAGAAGTTCATGCAGGAGAGATATGTGCGATTTTGGGATTGGAGAATTTTGATATAGGCGATTCGGTTTGTGATGCAGAAAATCCGGAACCGCTAAAACCAATCAAGGTCGATGATCCGACGATGAGTATGTTGTTTACGATTAATAATTCTCCTTTTTACGGAAAAGACGGTAAGTATGTAACTTCACGACATCTTAGAGAGAGATTGTTCGCAGAGTTGGAAAAAAACCTTGCAATGAGAATCGAAGAGACCGATTCGCCTGATTCGTTGATTGTTTACGGACGTGGTATTCTTCATCTTTCAATTCTGATTGAGACAATGCGAAGGGAAGGTTATGAATTGCAAGTCGGACAGCCTAAGGTGATAATCAAAGAAATTGACGGAGTGAAATGTGAGCCTGTTGAGCAGCTTACGATAGTTGTTCCGGAGCTATTTGCTGGTAAAGTGATAGAATTGGTTACCATGCGTAAGGGAGAGATTGACTCTATTGAGGCTCAAGGCGACAGAAGCCACATTGAATTTACTATACCTTCAAGAGGAATCATCGGATTGAGAAATAATGTTCTTACAGTATCGGAAGGAGAGGCTATAATGGCGAGTCGATTGAAAGGATATGAGCCTTGGAAGGGAGAAATCGGAGGAAGAAGAATGGGAGCCTTGATAGCAAAAGAAACAGGTCCTGCAATAGAATACTCAATCAATAAATTGCAAGACCGAGGTACGTTCTTTGTGTCTCCGGGAGAAGAAGTATATACCGGAATGGTTGTCGGAGAAGGCTTGAGACCTGATGATATTGTTATCAATCTTACAATCACCAAAAAGCTTTCCAATATGCGTTCGGCAGGAGCAGATGAAAAGGTAAATATAGCACCTGCAAAGAAATTCTCATTGGAAGAAGCGATGGAGTATATCGGTGAAGACGAATATTTGGAGATTACTCCGAACCATTTGAGAATAAGAAAAATCTTGTTAGACGAAATAGCAAGAAAACGTGCTGCCAATGCAGCTCAAAAAGAATAAAATGAAGATAAGTGCGGCATTGTTCTATCGCTGGAAGTAAAAACTTCGAGAGGAAAGTCCGAGCAACATAGAGCATCATACTACCTAACGGGTAGGCAGGTTGAAGAGACTTGACAGCAAGTGCCACAGAAAATAACCGCCTTGCAAAAGGTAAGGGTGAAAACGTGAGGTAAGAGCTCACGATTCGGCGTAGTGATATGTCGAATGGGTAAACCTTATGAGTTGAAAGACCAAGTATATCGGAGAATGGGGCTGCTCGTCCTTTCCGAGGGGTAGGTCGTTAGAGACTTATCGTGAGATAAGTAGTAGATTAATGATAGAACTCGACAGAACTCGGCTTATAGATGTCGCACTTTCTTTATATTTTAGGTGAAGTCATATAAACTCACCCCAAAATATAAGAGAAAAATTTATAAAGTTTGTTAATAGCTTTGAGATTATGAAAAGAATACAATTATTATTATGTGCATTTGGATTTATTTTGACTTCTTGTACATTTTCTAATGAAAAAAAAGCTGAAAAATTGATAGAAGAAACGCTTAAGAATTATCTTTATCATCCAGATTCTTACGAGCCTATATCGACAAAAGTTGATAGTATGTTTATTGATATAACTACTATTGAGCCTATTATGGAAAGTAGTGATGAAATCGAGGAATTAATATCTAAAATAAATAGCTGTGAGAGAAAAATTGAATCTGCTGAATCTTCTATGGATATTTGGGCTCCAAGAGGTTATTCTTCACAATTCTCTCGTGGGGAATATGCACGAGCAGAGAAAGAAAAAGAAGAAGCTAAATTAGATTTGGATAAGTATACAAAAAAACTTTCGGGACAACTCCGTTCTTTAAAAGAGAATGTTGCTAAATATCATATTGGAAAATTTACAGGATGGGTAGTAACTCATAGATATAGAAGTCTTAATGGTACTGGTACTATGTCTATTCCTGGAGAAATGATTTTCTTTTGTGATAAAGAATTTACAATTTGTAGTGGTTATGAAATCGAGAAGGTTGATAACTTTGTGGAAATATTAAAAGTTGTAGATGAAGCAACCTCTGATGAAGAGATAATGGATTATTTTAAGGATAATACTATTTTATAGTTTTGATAGTGTAAAGTATGAAGTAATAAAGTGAGTGTTGTGTCGTGTCGTTAATTAATATTATCAATGGTTATCCTCCCTTTTACGAGTTGCCTTAATTTGATTAGGATAGTAGTTTTTGATGTATAGATAAAAAAGGTGTCTTTATATGCAATTATTTTTTGTAATCACCTTATTTATTGTTTTTCTTACTGTTGTAGTTATATCAATAATTCGTAAACTACTTAAAGATAAATCTAAAGAATTATCTGAACAGATAAGTGAATTACCTTCATATGATTACAAAGTTTATTACGAAAAAGAGAAAGATAGATTATCGATATTGAATAACAGAGTATTTGTCGATATTCCAACAGAAATTAAAAGTGCTTTTTGTAATAATATTATTTCTTCAATGCAAGAGAAAGATTTTGTAAATCATTATACTTCTCTTTTTCAAGATGCTTGTTCCCTTCTTAAAAAACTTGAAATTTTTAATATAAATCCATCTGAGAGTATATATAAATTTGTGAATGATTACAAGTTAATAGATAAACTTGTAAAACAACACAATGAGGATGTAATCACCTCTTTGCTTGATGCATATAAAGAATTCTTTGATAATTGCTTAGAGTATCCATTAGATAAGCAACAAAGACGTTCAATTGTTTCAGAAGCAGAAAATTGTTTGGTTGTTAGTAGTGCTGGTAGCGGAAAAACATCTTCTATTGTTGGTAAGGTTAAATACCTGATAGAAAAAAAAGGAATTGCCCCTAATAGAATCTTACTTATAAGTTATACAAATAAAGCCGCATCTGAACTTACAGAAAGAATGGCTACAGATGGTTTGAGGGGAAGTACATTTCATAAATTAGCTATTGATATTATTGGAAAAGAAACCGGAATAAAACCATCTATATGTGATAATACTGATGCTTTATTTGTAGATATCTATCATACTCTTTTGGATGATGAAAATTTCAAGAAGAGTGTATTGGAATATTTTGTTGATTATCAAGTTAGTGAAGCTGATTGGGAACAACGTAAAAACGAAAGACGTGAGAAGTTATCGGAACAAAAGAGTTTAAAATTAAAAACAATGTTTCCCGATATGGATGGTAAAATCATATATGTTAGAAGTGAACAAGAGAAAAAGATATGTTTTATTTTAACATCGTTTGGGATAAAATTTAGATATGAAGAACCATATGAACATCACTTATCAGATGAAATGCACTCACAATATCGCCCAGACTTTTCAATATATTTTGAGCAAGGAGGAGTAACCAAGCGTATTTATCTTGAACATTTTGGAATTGATGAGCGTGGTCTTGTTCCAGCTTGGTTTGCAAAAGACAAAGGTATAACATACGAAGAAGCTAATCAAAAATATAATGATGGTATAACATGGAAGAAAGCAGCTCATGAGAAATTTGGTACAAAACTTTTAGTAACATTAAGCTCCGATTTCCATTATTCTGATATTAGAGATATACTCCGTAAACTATTAAATGATGCAGGTGTGCCAATTCAAGAGAAAACAGATGAAGATTTATATGAATTGGTATTGCCAGAAGGTAGTAAACAAGAGAAAGCATTTATACGTCTCTTAGTTACTTTTGTTGTTTTATTAAAATCAAGTTGTAAATCAGTTAAAGAAGTTCTGCAACAAGCTAAAAATGCTAATGATGAACGGAGTGTTTTTATTATACAAAATATATTTCAGCCTATTTATGAGCATTATGTAAAAGCATTAAGTGATAGAAAACAAATTGATTTTACAGATGTAATTCTTCAGGCTACTGAAATTTGTAGGGTATCTCATCCTATTGATTATGATTAT
>DEPP01000020.1 GCA_002358835.1 Bacteroidales bacterium UBA3389 | reverse complement strand
AGGAGGAATAAGCTATGAGAAAAATATTATTTAGTTTAGTGGCAGTATTATTTGCTATCACAGCCGTAGGACAAGGAGGTGGAAATAATAATAATAACAATAAAGTTACAATAGATGGTCTTACATACGAAGTTTGGAGTTCAAGTGAACATACAGCTGTAGTTTATGCGGCAAGCACAACTATTACTTCTGCGGTAATCCAACCTACAGTAACGATAGGTGGAACTTTATATACAGTTACCCGTATAGAGGGATCTCCAAATAATGTTTCTCAAAATGGTTTCAAAAACTGTACTCAATTAACAAGTATAACAATACCAGAAGGTATAGAAAGAATTGGTACTTCATCTTTTGCTAATTGTGATGCTTTAGACTCTATTTGTTTTCCTGCAAGTCTTGAGTGCTTTTCAGCAAATTCTTTTTATCATTGTGATGTTTTAAGGAGTGTTCGTTTTTTAGGATCTGAAGCTCCAATTTTTGGTTGTGGTGATTATCAAGCAGCAGAGGGAGAAGAAATGATATATACTTTTGATGATTGCCCTCTTATCAATACTCTTCATTTACCTTTTGGTGCAACAGGGTATGAGCCGATATTACACTTCTTTATGAACATTAATAGCGGTTCTGGAAACAATTCAGGAAATGGCAATGGCGGAGATAGCGGAAATGAAGGTGGCTCAGGAAGTGGAGAATCTAATTTCGTTATTGATGGAGAGTACACTATACAAGACGGAGAGATAATTGTAGTTCCTGAAAACGTTGGTGTGATAAACAATGGTAAATTGACAATCGAAGATGGCGGTCAATTGGTACTTGGAAAGGATATGACAGGAGAAGGAGGTACTGACGCAATGGCAGGACAAGGAGTTTCAAATCTGTTAATGGGAAGTAACGGTGCTGGTAAATGGAGTTTCATAGGTGCTCCTTTCAATGGTTATAAATTGGCTGCTTTAGATTCGGTTCCAGGAGACGTAGCTGTATCATTGTGGAACTACAGCAATGGTACTTGGGGAACTGATTGGCCAACAATAGCAGCTGATGTAACAAGAGCAGAAGGTTTCTTGGTGTATCCTTTCTCTTACAATGGAGATCTTAAATTCTCAACTAAACCTGCTGATGAGGGATATGAAGATGAGAAATATTCTGTTAACAATGGTAATTTCGAAGTTGTTAAAAATGCAGTAAATGTAGAAGGTGGAAATTGGACTGCTTTGGCAAATCCTTATACCTTTAATTTGGACGTTGCAACTTTCTTAGCTGATCAACAAGGTATAGCTCCTTATAATAATATTCAAGGAGGTGTTGTTTATACTTACAATGGTGCCGTTTGGAAAATTCGAACTGACTCATTAGAGGTTACTGATGGTTTCATGCTTAATTTCACATCTGCAGGAGAAAAGACAATCTCTTTCAAAGAGAGTCAAGGACGTTACAAATTCTACACTCAAGCAAAATCAACTGCTGCAAGAGAGTTCGTAACTCTTACTATGTTTGATGGCGAAATTGATGTAGATGTTATGTTTGCTCACAATGAAGAAGCAGAACAAGGATATGATATATTCGATGCTAACAAGATGTTTACTACAACAGGAGTTGCTGAACCTTACTTCGTAACTGATGGTATCGCATTGGTGAAAGAAGAAGCTAAGGAATTGCCTTACTATGCTACAATGAACGTTCGCACTGCTGAGGCTAAAAATGTGAAATTTGTTGCTAAGAACATTCCTGAGGGATTGGCTGTAAGCATAATCGATGGCGAAGAAGTGGTTGAAATGATTGAGGGTGCTGAATATGCAACTGAGGTTTTAGCAGGTGAAAACGCCAACAGATTCAAAGTATTGGTTAAAAAGAACGTTGGCATTGCTGATATAAAAGAATTAGATGTTACTATCGCAAACAGCAATCGTTATATTTCTATCTCAACTCAAGAAGATGTAAAGGTTGAAGTTTACAATACATTAGGTCAAAAGGTGTATGAAACAACTGAAACTAACTTTGAATTGAATGGAGTGGCTTCCGGAGCATATGTTGTGAAAGTTCAAGGTGCAAAGGCTGCGAAATCACAAAAGATAATCGTAGAATAATTATAGAATTTTTTGTACTACATAAATACAATTCTTTTTGATTATCGCTTCTACGTGAGTACATGGCGAAATCAAAGTTAAAAAACAATTTTTTTTATCATTGTTAACCGGAATCGCTATATGCGTGATGCATACGGCGATTCCTTTTTTTTGAATATTCACTTAAAAATTGTTTTGATTTAGTTCGATGAGCGTTCGGTTTGCTTCGGCAGATTAGAACGCTCATTTCATTTTTTTTCTTTCTTTGTTTTAGAAAAATAAAATCAAGAATCAGTCGAACGAAATCAAGAATCATTTTTCTGAATCTTTGTTTTGATAATCAGTTGTCTGTTGTTTGTGTGGCGTTGTCAATCAAAAACATTTTGTGCCGATATTTGAGATTCATAGAACTTGTTTTGAGTGTTTTGTTGATAAAGGATTGCATTTTGAGTCAAAGAACGGTTGAAAAGTTTGTTTGAATGTAAGCTAATTCAACAAAAAAACGTATTTTTGTAGTCTGAATCAAAAACCGAAAAAATGCTATTGGCAAAGCTTTGTAATAAAGTATCGACGAGATTATTCTCAGTTGTGTTGGTTGCAATCTTTTTTGTTGCCTCGTCTTTCGATGTTTACGCTCAGGACAGAAACAAACTCGAAAAGCAAAAGGCCAAACTCGAAAAAGAAATCTCATCGATGAATGCCATTTTGAAAGAGACAAAGAAGACAAAAAAAATGTCAACGTCCGAATTGCAAATTCTAAAAAAGAAAATCGCAAGTCGACAACGTCTGATCAATAACATATCATCTCAAATGGGTATGTTGAACAACGAAATCAAAAGTACTCAAAAATCCATAGGTGAGCTATGCAACGAAATCGAGGTTTTGAAAGAGAGCTATGCACAGATGTTGAGATATGCTCAAAGAAACAAAACCGCAACTGATAAGTTGTTGTTTATCTTTTCGGCAAAGGATTATAAGGAAGCTTATCAGAGATATATCTTCTTCAGACAATTCGGAGAGATGCAAAGAAAGAAGTTGGCACAGATTCAAGATAAAACAGCCGAATTGTCGAAGCGTACGGGAGAATTGGAAACAAAGATAAGCAGTCAGCAATCGCTTTTACAACAAGAGTTAAAGAATAACGAGGCTCTTAATAAGGAGAAAAAGCAAAAGGAAAAGGCTGTCAAGAATCTGCAAAAGAAAGAAAAACAACTTGCTCAGAATCTGAAGAAAAAGCAAGATGAGGTTAAGAAACTGCAACGCCAGATAGACGCTGCAATTGCTGCTGAGGTGGAAAAGCAAAGGAAATTGGCGGAAGAGAAGAAGAAAAAAATGAATGAGCAAGCCAAATCCTCATCTGCAAACAAGCAGGAAGTGGCAGCAAATAAGGCTGCGATGGAAACTGCGAAAAAGAAAAATTATACGATAGCTACAACGCCTGAAGAGGTGGCTCTATCAAACAAATTCGAAACTAACAAGGGTAAATTGCCATGGCCGTCATCTCAAGGAGTGATTGTCTCTCAGTATGGCGTGCATGCACATCCCGAAATCAAGGGTACGCAAATTGAAAACAAGGGTATCGACATTCGTACGACAAAAGGCTCTGCGATAAGGGCTGTTTTCTCGGGTGAAGTTTCGAGAGTGGCAAAGGGACCTGCAGGTATGGTGGTTATCATCAGACATGGAGAATATATGACAGTATATGCCAACCTTAAGAGTGTGAGTGTAAAAACTGGAACGAAGGTTACGACAAAGCAAACGATAGGTGTGGTGAATACAAACGAAGATGGTGTGAGTGAATATAAGTTCCAAATATTCAAAGGAACGCATCACTTGAATCCGTCTGTGTGGTTAAGTAAATAAAATAAAACAATAATAACTTTATGAAACGTATTAGAATGATTAGTGTAACGATTCTTTTGGCGATGCTTGTTTCGTCTCTGAATTTGTTTGCACAAAGCCCTGCACAATGGGATTTTAAGACAAAGAAAATCAATGATTCTGTTGCTGAATTGATATTGCATTGCAAGCTAAGCGGAGATTGGCATATCTATTCTCAAAAAACCAAGGGTACGGAGCTGCCTATCGAATTTAAGTTCGAGGCTGACAACTCTTATGATAGGATTGGTGGCGTTAAAGAGCCGTCTTCAATTGCCGAATACGACCCTTACGCAAAAGATACTGCAAGATACTTCAAGAAAGACGTTACTTTCCGTCAACGAATCAAGATAAAAACAAAACAAAACTTCCAAGTAAAGGGCAGTGTCTACTTTCAATTGTGCGAAAAAGGCAGTTGCATTCCACCGGATGAAGTTGAATATGTTTTCAGTGTGAAAGGAAATCCTAATTTTGCGGCACCTGTTGTAGCAATCGAGGAAGAAATGGTGGCAGTTGTTGGAGAGGGAGCGACCGAAACTTTGACAGCATCTCAACCAAATGCGACAAAAGAAGAATCTGTTCAAGTTCAGGAGTCAGAAACCAAAGTAGAGAATGCCGCAACCAAAGATAAATCGATGTGGGGTGTGTTCTTCGTATCGTTTGCCGCAGGTTTGTTGGCATTGATTACTCCTTGCGTTTTCCCAATGATACCGATGACCGTTTCGTTCTTTATGAAGGGTAACAGCTCAAAAAGAAAGGCAAGACAGCAAGCGTATTTCTTTGGAGCAAGTATTGTGTTTATGTTTGCCGTTTTAGGAACTGTTTTGACACTTCTTTTAGGTAAAGATGCGATGTACATAATCTCTACTCACTGGATACCGAATCTTATCTTCTTTGTTATCTTCATGATATTTGCTTTTTCATTCTTTGGATTGTTTGAAATAACTATTTCATCGAAGATTATAAATAAATCAGACGAACAAGCAGATAAGGGCGGGTATCTTGGAACCTTCTTCATAGCATTGACAACTGTTTTAGTGTCTTTCTCATGTACCGGTCCGATTCTTGGTGCTGCTTTGATTGAAATGGCGTCAGGTTCAAGCAATAGCTTTGTTTTCTTGATTTCTATGTTAGGATTCGCTGTCGGATTTGCATTACCGTTCACTTTATTGGCGATGTTCCCGTCGGTATTGAAGAATATGAAATCCGGTTCTTGGTTGAACACGGTTAAGATAGTGTTTGGTTTCATCGAAATCGCATTAGGCTTGAAGTTTTTGTCGATGGCAGACCTTTCTGCAGGCTGGGGAATTTTGGACAGAGAGACTTACCTTGCTTTATGGATAGTTACTTTCGCTATGTTGGGATTCTATTTGTTGGGAAAATTGAAATTCAAAGGCGATGAGCCGTTGGAGAAGATAGGAGTTCCGCGTTTGTTCCTTGCATTGATAACATTCTCATTCGTAATCTATATGTTGCCGGGAATGTGGGGCGCTCCGTTGAAAGCGATTTCAGGATATATTCCGCCACAAACAACACAGGATTTTGACTTGATAAGAATCAACGCAGAGAATGCAACAGTCGCAACAAGCACATCTGCATTGCCTGCCGACAGAAAGTACTCTAAAGAATTGCATTTGCCGACAGGATTCGAAGGTTTCTTCGATTTGGAAGAAGCAAAAGCGTATGCAAAGCAAGTAGGTAAGCCTATATTCATCGACTTCACAGGAAAGACTTGTGCAAACTGCCGTGAGATGGAAAATTACGTGTGGGTAGATCCTCAAGTTAAAAAACGCTTGAACGAAGATTATGTAATGGTTGCTCTTTACGCAGATGTGAACAATATAGAGTTGCCAGAGAGCGAATGGATTACAACAAAGGACGGCAAGACTATTAAAACGCTTGGAAAGAAAAACCATAATTTCCAAATAGAACAATTTAATGCCAACGCACAACCTTTGTATGTGTTGATGGATGCAGATGGCAATCTATTGACAAAAGAACCTAAATCATACGATAGAAATATCGAGAATTTCGTTAAGTTCTTGGATGAAGGTTTGTCAAATTTCAATAAGACGAAATAAATAAATGATAAAATCGGAGCGGTGTTTCAAAAAGCACCGCTCTTTATATTATGTTCGATTTTGTAGCATTGGATTTCGAAACTGCCGACAAATACATTCCTTGTTCTTTGGGTTTGGCAGTTGTAAGCAACTCTCAGATTGTTGAAAAGCGTAGTTGGTTGATCAAACCGATATGTTATCCCTATTTTCATTACTACGCACAACGTATTCATGGCATTTACAAAGAGGACGTCAAACTTGAACCCGAATTTGATAAGCTTTGGAGTGAAATAAAGCCGTATATAGAATCGCGTATTTTGGTTGCACACAATGCAAGTTTCGATATAAATGTTCTACGTAAGACTTTGCGACATTACAAGTTGGAAATTCCATCTGCAAGATATTATTGTACCTATCAGATTGCAAGATTGGTTTGGCAAGAAAGCCCGAAATTTTCTTTGGATTATCTTTGTAACGAAATGGGATTTGAGTTCTCGCATCACAAAGCAGACTCCGATGCAGAGGCTTGTGCAAGGCTTTTGTTGCATGAAGCAGAGCAACTCGGCGTTGAGACATTTGAGCAGCTTAAACGAAAACTGAAAATCCGCTCCCCGAAGTTGTAAAACCCGTAAACAACGATTCGCTTTATCAACTCCTTGTTTTAATTTACTGAAACAAGGATTCGTTTTACTGAAACAAAGAAACAATTTGCTGATTCTTTGTTTTATTTTTCTGAAATCAAGAAAGAATTTTCTGGATTCAAATATCGTGAAAATAAGACTGATAGAAGTGAATTTGATACGCTGAATTGCAAAAAAAAGACGCTGTTTTGCGTTTTCGCTTTATTGAAAGAGGTGTATCTAATAAACAAATCGGTTTGCGAAAGGGCCTAAAAGAGTGGCAAGTCTGAAAGGCAACAATCTCCAAAGCTTACGGAAAAGTTTGTTGTCGCGAATATTTTTTGTCGCATGAGAATTGCTCCAATACAAATCAACTTCCGCAGGTCTGAAATGCTTCTTATACAGATGTACACTGCTGTTTCGAGTACTTCTTCCCAACCAATAAGAGTTCATATTGATACTTTTTGCATACTCTATCATTGCATCGTGCAAAAGATAGCTTGTATAAAGATGATTATATCTTATATCGGTGGCAAACAAACCATTCTCGACAGAATTGATGTTGCGTAACGATAAGGTTGCACCGCCTATGGGTAATCGGTTGTGGTAAACCACGAATATCTTGTTTGATTTGTGCTTAACAAATCTTCGTATCAGTGGTTTACCACAAGCAGGTGAACCCAATTCATACATTCTTTGTGAATATACTTTGTAGAAATCTTTTACCAATTCTTTGCCTCCGCTGACAACTCTCAAGTTTGAAGCTTTGGCTTTGCGGATTTTTCTTCTCACATTGGCGTTTGCTATGAGCTGATTGTTGTTTAAGTCCAATGAGAAATTGAGTTTGTCGGCGTAAATGTGATTACTATACGCCCGTGTATCTCTTAGTTGCCATTTTATGTCTTTTGTGCAGAAGAGATTGCCGTCTTGCGATTCCACAAACTTAAACGGAGCTTTTTCATCGAAGTCAGACAGATCGGTTTGGGCGTATCCTTGAGAGTAGTATGGCAAATCAATCCACACTCCTGAGCACTTGCACATCAGAAGCAACACACGCCTGCCGTCAAAGTATTCAAGAGGAATCTTATGTACCTTTAGCGAATACATTCTCTCGAATTCCTTTATGAAATTGTCCGCACGAGTCAGCTCAATCATTTCTTCGTTGAGATTATTTGAAGAAAGGATGCTTGTCTAAAGGTAAAGCCGCCAACGGATGATAGTCTCCTTGCAATCCTATAGGTTTTGAGTTTCTTATATCGTGAACAATGCTGATACATTGTCTTGCATCGTCCAACCCAAAGCCCTTGCCGTCAAAAATATTCTTGTAACTTTCTGTATGCAATTCGGTAAAGCCGTCTGAGAATTCTATTTCCTTGCCGTCCATCTCCATTTTTCTGAATGTTCTTTTGCCTGCCGCAATGGCTTCTTTAGGAAGAGTGTCCGCATTTATTGAAAGGAAATAGCGTACTCTTGCTTTTTCGAATACCAAAAGCCCTGCCGCTCTGTCGTGTTCGTAAATGTGAACAATATTTTCTTTTACTTTTCCGAAAATCCATGAAAGCATATCATAGAAATGCACTCCTATGTTAGTGGCTACTCCTCCCGATTTTGTAACATCGCCTTTCCATGAAGTGTAATACCACAAGCCTCGAGAGGTTATGTAAGTCAAATCGACGTCATAAACTTTGTCTTTCGGCCCTTGGTCAACCATTTCTTTCCATTGAATGATTGCAGGGTGCAATCTTAATTGTAGGATATTGTAAACAGTCTTTCCTGTCTCTTCTTCCATCTTTTTGAGAGCGTCTATGTTCCATGGGTTCAATACCAACGGCTTTTCGCAAATCACATCCGCACCTGCTCTCAAGCCAAATCTGATATGAGAGTCGTGCAAGTAGTTAGGAGTACACACACTCACATAATCCAATCTGTCTTCCGTGTGTTTGATTTTTTCAACAAAACGATCAAATCTCTCATATTCGGTATAAAAAGAACATTGTGGGAAATAACTATCCATGATTCCTACAGAATCACTCTTATCCAAAGCTACAACAAGACGATTCCCTGTATCCTTGATTGCTTTCAAATGTCGCGGTGCAATGTATCCTGCAACGCCTATTATGCCAAAGTTTTTCATATATCTATTCTATTCTTTTAACAATATCGTTTTTTAATTCATAAACCTGTTTTGTTTCGGGGCAAATGCCGATTCCCTTTTCGTCGAAAGTAAGTCTGTGTCCGTATTCCGAAACCCAGCCGATCTGTTTAGAAGGATTGCCAACGACTAAGGCGTAATCGGGAATGTTTTTCGTTACTACGCAACCTGCACCAATCAAAGCGTATTTGCCGATGTTATGACCGCAAACTATGGTTGCGTTTGCACCAATCGAAGCTCCCTTTCCAATAAGTGTTTGTCTGTATTCGTTTTTGCGTGCAACCGCTGAGCGAGGATTGATAACGTTTGTGAAGACGCAACTTGGTCCAAGAAAGACATCATCATCGCAAATCACACCTGTGTAAACAGAAACATTGTTCTGAACTTTGCAATTTGTACCTAAAACGACTGAAGGAGAGATTACAACGTTTTGTCCGATGTTACAATTTTCTCCGATTTCACAACCGCTCATTATGTGTGAGAAATGCCAAATTTTTGTTCCTCTCCCGATTTTGCAACCTTCGTCTACCACTGCCGATTCGTGTGCAAAGAAATCTGTATTCATAAATCCTTAAAAAATAACCTAGATTGCAAAGGTACGATAAAATACTCGAAAATATCATACTTGAAACCGCATAATATTTACTTGAAGACATAGAAACTGTTTCTTGAAATCAGAAAAATGAATCTTTGTTTCGCTAAAATGGATTCAAGAAACATTTTTCTGAAATCAAGATCTAATCGAATAATTTACTATCTTTGCCAAATGAAGTTGAAAGAACTTGTAAAGAATATTTGGGATAATCAAGAGAATCAGAAACTGATTAAAAACTTTCTTGCATTGAGCGTTGCAGGAGTTGTATTTCATTTTTTGTATTGGAATACCGATATGAATACTTGGCTTTTCGGACCTTTTTCAACGCAGGTTTTTGATTTTTTTACCTTGATTGCCTTCAATGGCACGAGTGTTTTGTTAGAGTCTTTTTGTGATATCCCGTACTATACCGAAGGAACTAAATTTTTGTTTTTCCGTCCGCATCCGCAACATGGTGTAGAGGTTTATGCGGCTATGAGTATCATTCACGACTGTTCTGGAATCAAACAAATTATGCAATTTTTGCTGATTATCATTCTTTGTACCGGACGTTGGTGGAAAAAGATTCCTTATTTTATTGTAGGAAGTATTGTGTTGGTATTGGCAAACATATTGAGAATCTATCTTTTGACAGATTTGTATGCCCAGAATCCCGAACAGTTTCAGTTTTATCACGATTGGGTTGCAAGACCAACGATGTATGTTGTGATATTTCTATTGTGGATTGTTTGGGTGCAATTTTTCTCAGGCAAGAAACCTAAGAACGATAACGCTCAAGACAAACACTTACGCCCTTCATCTGACCACCAAGTGGCGGATTAAGTTTGTGAACTCTGATTTTGCAGTAATCAATCTGAGGAAAATTTTCGAATAACGCATCTATAATTCTTCTTGATACATGTTCAAGCAGATGGGATGGAATTTCCATTTGTTGTTTTATCACTCTGTAAACATCAAGGTAGCTTACGGTGTCTTCGATATTGTCGCTGATTTCTGCATTCTTAGTATCGCAATCAAATTCACAATCAATCGAAAAATTGGTTCCTATTTTGCTCTCCTCGTCAAAGCAACCGTGGAAAGCGTAAAAAGACATATTGTCAATAGTTATTCGTGCCATAATAATAAAAGGAAGAGGCTGACGCCTCCTCCGATGAAAAAAATATTAAAAACTAAAAATTAAATGAACGACTTAAACTGATTGAGAAATCTTACATCGTTTTCGAAGTACATTCTCAAATCATTGACTCCGTATTTGAGCATTGCGATTCTTTCAACTCCCATTCCGAACGCAAAACCCGAATAAACATCGGGGTCAATGCCTGAAGACTTCAATACATTCGGGTCAACCATTCCGCAACCCATTATTTCCAACCAACCTGTTCCCTTACAAACATTACAACCCTTGCCTCCGCAAAGATTACATGAAACATCCATTTCCGCACTTGGCTCAGTGAATGGGAAGTATGAAGGACGTAGTCTTATTTTTGTGTCGTTTCCGAACATCTCTTTTGCGAAATACAGCAAGCTTTGCTTCAAATCGGCAAACGAAACGCCTTTGTCTATGTACAGACCTTCAATTTGGTGGAATATACAATGAGCACGAGCAGAGATTGCTTCGTTTCTGAATACTCTTCCCGGAGCTATGATTCTTATAGGTGGTTGTTGTCGCTCCATTGTGCGAACCTGTATCGACGAAGTGTGGGTTCTTAAAACTGCATTATTGCCATCGGCTCTGTTTTCAATGAAAAATGTGTCTTGCATATCCCTTGCAGGATGCTCAGGTGGGAAATTTAGGGCTGAAAATACATGCCAATCATCTTCAATCTCAGGTCCCTCTTCTACAACGTAGCCAATCTGAGCAAAAATCTCACAGATCTCATTTCGAACCAAAGAAATAGGATGACGAGATCCCAATGTCTCCAAATAAGCCGGCTTTGTCAAATCATCGATATTGATTTGATTGTCTGCTTTTGCCTCCAAGGTTTCGCGAAGTGCATCTATTTTCGATTGTACTGCTGTTTTGAGTTCGTTAAGCAAGGAACCCATTTCTCGTTTCTCTTCATTGGGAATCTGCTTGAATTGAGCGAACAAATCATTTAGTACACCTTTTTTGCCAAGATACTGAATACGTAATTGCTCTATTTCTTCCAGCGTATTGGCACTTAGTTGCTTCAAATTCTCTATTGATTGCCTTATCCTCTGTTTCATAATTGCAATTATTCTTCAACAACCTTGATTGTCATTTTAATATCTTGAACCGGTCTGTCGCGTCTGTCTTTCTCTACAGCGGCAATTTTGTCGATTACTTCCAAGCCTTCCACAACCTCTCCAAAGACTGTGTATTCATAATCAAGGAAAGGAACTCCGCCGACAGTAGTATAAGCTTCCATTTGTTGTTTATTGAACGCTTTACCCATTCTACTGCTGAGCATATTCAGCTCATTTTCGGTGTAAGACTTGCCTTGAGCAATGTAGAATTGGCTTCCAGAAGATGCCTTTTGAGGATTCACCTGATCAGCCATTCGAGCTGCTGCCAACGCTCCTTTTTTGTGGATAAGTTCTTGCTTGAATTCTGCAGGTATTGTATAGCCTGGACCGCCTTGACCCAACATCTGACCTGGTTTTGCAGTCTTTGAGTCTGGGTCTCCGCCCTGAATCATAAATCCATCTATGACTCTGTGGAACAAACATCCGTCAAAGTACCCTTCTTTTGCCAATTTGATGAAATTTTCCTTGTGAAGAGGTGTCTCATTGTAGAGAACGGCCTTCATTTCTCCTAAATCGGTACTGATAATAACCATAGTAGTTTTTTCTTTTGTTTCTTCTTCTTTCGGTTCTGTCGCAATGTTCTTGTCTGCTACCTTATTGGAGCATCCAAATGCGAAAATAGCGACAAAAAGGCTTAAAAATAAGTTTCTAATTGTACTCATACGAAATTTTTTTCTTAGTTTTGCAACTTTAATTCTTGAATTGAGAACGCAATATTACAAAAAAAAACCGTTATGATGAAAAAAGTAAGAATATTTTTTTTGATGGCATTGGCGATAGTGCTTGTTACTCCGTTGTTTAGTTCTTGTGGAGAGGATGAAATTGACGGATGTGGATTGACGATAGTCGTAAAGGATGCGATGAATCCTACACAAAGATTAGCAAATGCAAGAATCACAATTTCGCAAGAGTCAGGCAGTATTCGCAGAGAAGGAGTTTCTGATGCAAATGGAGAAGCTTATTTCTTTTTTGATAATGAAGCTATCTTCGGCGTTGATGTGGCTTACGGAGATGAGCCGTTGGTAAGAAGAGGTAAAAGTACTGTTCGTTTGAAATACAACGAGGTTATAATCAAAGAAGTATTGGTGGCAGAGTAAGCCTGTTATTTCAAGGCACAAAAGCTGAAGCCTAAGTCAGAATAGCGTTTGAGAACCTTTTCAAGGGCGTAGAGCGTGTTCTGTTCGGATTTCAGACTGTCGTGAAAAAGAACTATATCTCCCGATCTTAGTCTTGCAACATTTCGATAGCAGGAAGATTGGGAGGTTTTTTTGTCGTAATCGAAGCTGATTGCAGACCATAACACCAAGCGAAAACCTCGTTTTTTCAGTTCTTGTTTCAAATCTGATGAAAGCCTGCCGTAGGGAGGACGAAACAAAACTGAATCGCATAAATCCCTGCATTGTTCCACATCGTTTATGTAAGTGTCAAAATCTACCTTGCTTGCTTTCAGGTGATGCATGGTATGGTTGCCGACCGAATGTCCTTCTGCTTTGAGTCTTTCAAAACAATCAGGATGCTTTCTTATATTGTCTCCAACACAAAAGAAAGTTGCTTTTGCATTATAGCGTTTCAAAATATCCAAAACCTTGGGTGTAACCTCCGGAATCGGACCATCATCAAATGTAAGGAAGATTTGTTTTTTGCTTTCGGTAATACGAAAAACAGTATCGGTGTTTGAAATTTTTGACCACAAACGAAGAAAAAATGAAATCATAATCCTATCTCCTTCAACACAATATCAATACAATCGAACTCGAATCCCCTTGAAGCAAGAAAAGAGATGAGTTTTTGTTTCTTGCTCAGATTGTTCCCGTTTAAGGTTCGGAGCTTTTTGTCGCATACTTTGCGTAGTGTATTCATGTATTCATCGCTGTCTATTTGTGCAAGAGCCTTTTTTATGCAAACTTCGGAAATGTCTTTGGCTCTAAGGTGAACGGCTATCTTTATTTTGCCCCATTGGTTTTGGTGTAGCTTGCTTGGAACAAACAAATCGGCGTAGCGTTGTTCGTTGATAAAACCTTCGCATATCAATTCGGCAATACAGATGTCGATTTCATCTTCCGTAACCGAATAAGAACGCAATTTATCCCTCACTTCGCTCTGGCAATGCTCTTGTTTGGCACAATATTGCTTTGCATAATCCAACGCCTGCTTTACTGTATATAGTTTCTTCTGCGACATTATACATCTTTTTTGCAAAAGTACGAAAATAAGCCGTAAATTCCTGTTTGTGAAAAGCAAAAACAGAATCTCTCTTTTTGCTTCTGAAAAACTATTTGCAAATCAGAATTTTATGAAACAAAGAAACAATCCGCTGAAATCAAGAAACAATTTCCTGAAACAAAGAAACATTTTACCAAAACAAAGAAAGAAAAATCGCTGTCGAAAATTCAAAAAACATGTACCTTTGCAACAGCAAAGTGATTGTTGAAATGAAGAGATGTTTGCTTTTGTTTGTTGTGTCGATATGTGCAGTGGCTGTTCTGTTTGCTTGTTCGGGTAAACAGGAAACGGAATACTATGGCGTATCTGTTTCAGCTCCTTCGCTATCAGTTCTTTCAGATGAATCATCTCTTAATGATTATCTTCCTTTGTTTGGAATGTCGAATGGACTTGGCTGTGATATATTCCGTTCTTCTGCATCTGTGGACAGCGGTTCTAATTCATTCGCATTCTCTTCACTCTTCCTTTATAAGGATTGGTATTTGTCGGGAGCGGATAGAGAATATCTTAACAGCATTGCAAACTTGAGCACATCGCTTGACACATCTGAAAATGTAATGTGCAAATCCTTAACCAATCTTTCCAATAGTTTGCAATCAGTAGATAGCACTTTGTTAATCGTTTCTTCAATCGATTCTTCTCAGGAGGGCGTTTTGAGATTTGTTCAGCAGTTTGAAATTCCTTTATTCTATGATGAAGCTTTGCAAACGGAGAAATCGGTTTTTCAAATTGATGACACATCGAGTCGGGAACTTGATTTCTTTGAATTGTCCGGCTGTTTCATGTGTTCGTTTTCTGATAATGAATCCGTGGTTGAAGTTCCTGTGGGCAATGGTTCTTATTCTTTGTTATTGATAATGCCTTTGCGGTTGTCGTTACCTTGTTATGTTGGGGCATTTTCGGAAATGAAGTATATGGAAATTGTGAAAAGTTTGGAGAAGAGAAGTTTTTCATTAAGGATTCCTGATTTTAGCGATTTTGAAACGGAAATATCCGTGTCTTTACCCTATGCGAATGAATTTCTTGTTCCAGATATTCATACATCTTGTGCGTTCAATATTCGAAAACCTAAAGAAGCAGAGTTGCATTCGTACAAGCAGACTCTGACAGAAAAGATGGAGCAAAGCGGTAGCAGAGAGACTTTGTCGTTTGAACGTCCGTTTGTATTTCTTTTACGGGAAAAGTCTTCGCGTGCAGTGCTCTTGCAGGGCGTTTTTGCACGATAAAGCTTTGTCTTTGTAGGTTTTGTATTGCCATTTTGGATTTTATGTAGGTAAAATCTTTATTTACGAGATATTTTTTTTGAAAAAAGTTTTGTTGTCAAGAAAAAAGTATTTATCTTTGCTCCAACAAATACTATATTATTAACTTTCAAAAAACAAAATAGTGTATGAAGATTTATCACACGTCAGAAATTAAGAACATCGCCTTGATGGGTGGTGCTAAATCGGGTAAAACAACCTTGGCTGAAGCTATGGCATTCGAAGGAAATACAATAAGCCGTAGAGGTTCTGTTGAAGAGAAAAATACTGTTTCCGATTATAGAGATATAGAAATTGAAAGGAAGAGTTCTGTTTCTTCAAGTCTTTTGTATGCAGAGTACAATAACAAAAAGATAAATATAATAGATGTTCCGGGTTATGCGGACTATCAAGGAGAATTAGTAGCTTCTTTACACGTTGCCGAGACTGCTGTTGTTGTAATCAACTCTCAAATCGGAGTGGAAGTAGGAACAGAAATTGCTTTCCGCCATACATCGAGATTAGCTATTCCTTTGATGTTTGCAATGAACCAATTGGATCATGAAAAGTCTAATTTTGACGAACAGATCAGAGAATTGAAAGAATTTTTCGGAGAAAAGATAACAATCGTACAATATCCGATTAATCAAGGTCCGGGATTCAATTGCTTTATTGACTTGATAATGCAAAAAATGTACAAATATCCTGCAGGTGGAGGCAAGCCTGAGATATTGGATATTCCGGAAGAAGAAAAGGAAAGAGCAGAAGAATTGCGTTTGGCTTTGGTTGAAAATGCTGCCTCAGGCTCTGACGATTTGATGGAAAAGTATTTCGATAACGGAGATTTGGCAATCGATGAGGTAAGACGCGGTTTGAGATTAGGAATGGCTGCAAGAAATGTATTCCCTGTTTTGTGCGTGTCAGGAAAAGAAAACATCGGTGTTGGCAGATTGATGGAATTTATTACTTTCAACGTGCCTTCTCCAACAGAAGCATTGCACGCAAAAACTCTTGTATCGGGAGAAAAGATTACTTTCAACGAAGCTGCTCCTACAACTTTATTCGTATTCAAGACTGCAAACGAAACACATGTCGGAAACATAGTATATATGAAAGTAATGAGCGGAGAATTGGCTGAGGGTATGGATGTGGTTAATTCTACTAATGAAGGAAAAGAAAGAATCGCTCAAATATTTGTAAATTCAGGTAAGACAAGAACAAAAATTGAAAAAGCGGCTGCAGGAGATATCATATCGACTATCAAACTTAAAGACGTATCTACAAATGACACGCTTACATCAACCAAGAATATAGGAGATAGACTGAACGAAATCAAATTCCCTGAACCTATATACACAACTGCAATCAAGGCTGTTGATAGTGCAGATGACGAGAAACTAGGTATGGTATTGAATGAGTATGCTTCAAATGATTGTTCTTTGAAAGTAGAGATAGCAAGGGAGTTAAAACAAACCATTATAAGTGCAATGGGAGAATATCATGTTAATACATTAAAATGGTATTTGGATAACGTTTACAAGATTCCTGTAGAATTATTCGCACCTAAGATTCCGTATAGAGAAACCATAACAAAGAGTGCAGAGGCTTCTTATAGACATAAGAAACAATCAGGAGGTGCCGGACAATTTGGAGAAGTCTTCATGATGATTGAGCCTTATTATGAAGATATGCCGCAACAAAAGAAGTATCCTATCAGAAATACAGAGACTGTAGATTTGCCTTGGGGTGGTAAATTGGTGTTTAATACTTGTATTGTTGGAGGAGCAATTGATGCAAGATTTATGCCTGCAATTTTGAAAGGTATTATGGAAAAAATGGAAGAAGGCCCATTGACAGGTTCTTATGCAAGGGATATTGTGGTTAATGTATTTGATGGAAAGATGCACCCTGTTGATAGTAATGAAATGGCATTCAAACTTGCAGGACGTAACGCTTTCAAAGAAGCTTTCAAGAACGCAGGTCCTAAAATATTGGAACCTATATACGATATGGAGGTTACAGTACCTTCTGAATTGATGGGAGGTGTTATGACTGATCTTCAATCTCGTCGAGCAATAGTTATGGGTATGGACTCTGAGGGAATGAATACTATTATTAAAGCAAAAGTGCCTTTGGCTGAGATGTATCGTTATTCTACCGCACTTTCTTCAATCACTTCTGGTAGAGCTGTCTTCTCAATGCAGTTTGCAGAATATGAAGCTGTGCCTACAGATGTTCAATCTAAGTTGTTGAAGACTTATGAAGAGTTAATGAAAGACGAAGACTAAGAACGCTTTCGATTAAATATGAGAACGGGCTTGCCGGATTTTATTCCAAGCAAGCCCGTTCTTTTTTTTCTAGAGTGTATATTAATTACAATTTCTCGTTGTTTACTCTCCAAATTTTTTTGTAAATATCCTTGCTTGCAAATATAGGTTTTGTTTGCATACTTCCACATTTCGGACACTCTAAAGGATGAGACAAAATGGTGGCATGATATTCTAAGTCATCGCCTATAAAAACCTTTTTGCAGTCATTGCAAACAAAAATTGCTTTCCCTCTTTTCATTTCTTTGATATTTTGAAAGATATTACTTGTTCAAAAATTCCTTTATCGCGTTAAGGATGTCATTGACATAGATTTCGTGTTTGACAGAGCGTTGATTAGGATGGTAGGTATCAAGAAGAAGAGCTCCATTCTCTTTTCGGTAAATGTTAAGAGAATCACTTTGACTAGTGTATATAGGTTTGGAATCTACACCAACTAAATCAGCTTTGTAAAATTTGAAAGTGCCACAGAAAATTATTACTTGAGGATTGTAAAAATCTATTTGGCGCATCAATACCGGTTTCCAAGTATTATAGGCTTTGCTTATGAGGGAATCATCCGATGTTTTCTGCCCCGGCATTTTGTTTGTATTGATATAAGCTATCTGTTTAAGTACATCTGTCATGCTTTTGTCGTTGCAGATATAGTCCATATCATTATACTTTAAGCCATTGAACAAAGCGTAAGTTGTGTATATGATTGGCTGCCACGTCTTGACGTTTCCAGCGTCATTTTTAATGAAACAATCGCGAGGTATGCTATAACCACCACCATAAGCATTGTTCTGATCATCAAATTCATCGTATGCTTCTTTCAAAACATACATCAACCGTATTGGAGAACTTTTATACAATTCTAAATCGAATACACCATCGTATATTGCCTCTGTATCTGCAGATGAGATTTTGTTCGCAATTTCTGTTATTTGATTTTCTATTTCTACCTCTTGTTTTGAGATTTTTCTTTCCATGCTTGTAGATTTTTGTTGATTAAATGTCGTTGATTTCATTTTCATCGTAATCACTGAACCACTCACGCAGTTTGTATCTTGCTTGATTCTTTATCTCGATGTCTACACATGTCAGACTACGGATAACAACCAATAAAGCGGCTGCGTCATCTGCAAATCCAACTCCGGGAATTAAATCGGGAACTAAATCCACTGGCAGAATAAAATAGCCCAACGCTCCAATTATTAGCGCTTTTTCTTTTGTGGAAACTTTGTCTGATTTTAACGAGTAGTAAAGAATGAGTACATAATAAATGACTTTCAACCCTGCTTTTGTAGCAAACTTGCCGATTTTCTTCCAAAGACTTGGCTCGGAGTAGTTATTACCATACTTTTCTAAATTTTCATTTTTCCAATCGATCTGTTCCATAGCTGTAAATTTTGAATTAAACATTTTTATTACTATTATGTCCGACTTGTTTCCAAGAAGACGGTGCAAAGGTAACAAGTTCTTTGCGAGGTTCTATTTTACTGTAAAAGATTTCTTCAAAAGATTATTTTTCTGTTTTGATATCCATAATCTCATTAAACACATTCCTATTGGTTGCTTCTTGTTTTCCTAAATTCTGTTTTAATCCTTGCAGTATGATTCTTTCAACTAAACTCCATTCTCCTTTGTGATCTAACTTCTCGAGCAATATTCTGACTGCTCCGTTGAAAGCCCCTTTGTTGCGTTCTCCACTTTTGGATAAATCCCATGCGAATTCGTAATAAGGATTTCTTGTAAGGAATCCCTTATTCTCTGCTTTTATGATGAAGTCCAAGAATATATTTTGCTTATCTGTGGTTTTTAATTTTTTCAACAACTTTTGCAGTGCATCAAAAGTAAATCTGGTTTGCACAGTATTGCATAAATTATATTCTTTCTCATATTGGGGTTGACTAAATCTGAAGATAGATTGTTCGGTATTTATAGTCAGATATGTATTTGCAATTAATTTGGTTGCTTGTGCGGCAATTGCCCAAATGTCTTCTTCATCAGATAAAGCAATCCAAAAAGGCCAATAGGTGTTTTCATTGGCGTTGTTTGTTTTTCTGAAGGATTGTTCATTGAATTTTTTAGATACAAAAACTTTATTCAAAACTTCAGATGCTTTTTCTTTAATCGGAATCATGTCTTCTTCAATTAAGTCAATCTGTCTAAGAAGTTCTTCTTCTGAAGTTATGGATTCATCGATTATTGCCCTGCAACCATAATATATACCATAGCCCGGAGTTTCTTTATCAAACTCTACAAGGAACTCATACTTATATTTTTTTTCAGAAGCATTACTATCGAACAAGAAATCCAAAGATTGTGATAATGGATTGCGTTTAAGTTTGTACATGATATGACTTTTTGTTTCGCGTTTACGCACGGCATCGTTTCTGATAAAGTCAGGGTGAGTGTCTAATTTCGTTATCTTATCTATATATTTTGTTATGTATTCTCTATATAATCTTTCGGATATTGATTCTTTTATCATGATGTAATTTATCCTTTGTTTGTTTTTGCCGATTGCAAATGTAATGTTTTTGTGTAAAATATCGGTCAAAAGATAACAAGATTTCAATTAAATGGTTTGTTGTTCGGCTTGTTGAGATTTCGATATGTTTCTATAGAATGGGTTGCTGAAAAAGTGCATTATGATGGTGGAAAAATGAATTCAAGATTCAGCGAAACGGATTCAAGAACTATTCTTTTCTTTCTTGAATTCATTTTATCGTTTCTTTGTTGTATCTTTGTGCTTTCAAAATATATGAAAATGAAATTATATACTGACAATGTAGTTAAAAAGTATAGGAAAAGGACTGTGGTGAAGGGCGTGTCGATTTCGGTCGAGCAAGGAGAGATTGTTGGTTTGTTAGGACCGAATGGAGCAGGTAAGACTACTACTTTTTACATGATGACAGGCTTGATTCATCCTTTTTCGGGGGATGTTTATTTAGATCAGACCAATATTACAAAAATGCCGATGTATAAAAGATCTCAACTTGGTGTCGGCTATTTGGCACAAGAAGCATCGGTGTTTCGAAATATGTCGGTTGAAGATAATATAATGTCTGTCTTGGAATTCAAAAACATAAGTCAGAAAGAAAGAAAAGAGAAAATGGAATCTCTTTTGGAGGAATTTAGTTTGACTCATATACGTAAAAACAATGGTAATCAGCTTTCAGGAGGAGAGAGAAGACGTTGTGAAATAGCGAGGGCTTTAGCGGCTGATCCAAAATTTGTTTTGTTGGACGAGCCATTCGCAGGAGTAGATCCGATAGCTGTTCAAGATATTCAGCATATTGTAAAGGGATTGAAAGATAGAAATATAGGCGTACTGATTACCGATCATAATGTTCATGAAACTTTGTCTATAACCAATAGAGCGTATTTGTTGATTGAAGGAACGGTTTTCAGACATGGAACTCCTGAAGAATTGGCTGCCGATGTTGAGGTGAGAACAAAGTATTTGGGAGATGACTTTGAGTTGAGATAAGTTTTATGTTGCTGATATATGCTAAAAAAATAACCAACAGATTGGGCTATACGCTGAATCTTGTTTTCGGAGAGTTGATGGGAATCGAATATTCCATAACAACCGATGAGGATTTTTTTGTCGAAAGCAAAGGCCCGAAGTTATCTTACTGCAAACACAAATTGTGTGATGAAGCATTCTTATGTTGTGATAGCCTTTTGTTTGATACAACCATAGAACTTGTGGATGTAAACTATTTCGAGCGAAATGGATTGCCCTATCTTTTTAAGCAATATTCGAAGGATTCGATTTGTGATAATGATGTGCTTGCCTCTGTTTTTTATTTGGTTTCTCGTTATGAAGAATATTTACCTTTTGTCAGAGATGAGCACTCGCGTTTCAAAGCAGAAGATAGTTTAGCTTACAAAAAAGGTTTCTTGGATAAGCCAGTGGTAAATATTTGGGTGAAAGAATTAAAGCAGAAACTGCAAGCGACATATCCTAATTTGGAATCTAAGAAATCGTTCTTTACTTACACCAATACTATCGATGTTGATTCGGCTTATTCTTATAGAGGAAAGGGGGGACTGCGTACTTGTGTAGGATTTGCTCGAGATCTGCTTAAAGGAAATTTAGCTCTATGTCTTAAAAGATTGAGTGTATTGGTCGGGAAAAGGCAAGACCCGTATGATACTTTCGATTACATTATTTCCATTTTGCAAAAATATAAGGTAAATACGACTTTCTTTATTTTGTTTGGGGATTATGGTCGCTATGATAAGAATATATCTCCATACAATCCTAAATTCAGGTTACTGCTTAAGTCTTTGTGTGATTATGCTAAGGTTGGAATACATCCTTCGTATGAAAGTTTTGAAGAATCCGAGCTTATGTCAGAACAAATAAAGATGCTGAAGTCTTTGTTGCGTAAACCGATACATAGATCAAGGTTTCATTATCTCAGATTCAGATTGCCGGAGTCTTATCGTGAATTGATAAATAACAATATTGAAGGAGATTATTCTATGGGGTATTCTAATGCTATCGGATTCAGAGCTGGTATATGTAATAGCTTTAATTTTTACGATTTAGCATTGGATTTTGAAACCAAACTAAGAATTTTTCCGTTTGCATATATGGATGTGGCCTTGAAAAATGGTTTGCAACTTTCTCCCGATAGTGCTTTGGATAAGATAATGGGCATTGTTGATAAGGTTGTCGAAGCTGATGGAAATTTGATTAGTGTTTGGCATAATGAGAGTTTGTCCGAAGATTTTGGATGGGAAGGTTGGAGAAGTGTTTATGAACGATCAATAGAATATGTTTCTAAAAAGAAAGAAGCTCTATTTTATAATAAATAATAAAGTGTAGTCTATGATAGTATTAACAGGAGCAGCTGGATTTATAGGCAGTTGTATGTTGAGTAAGCTTAATAGTATGGGAATAACAGACGTTGTGATTGTTGATGATTTTTCAAAAAAAGAAAAATCAAATAATTACGGCAGATTGAAGTATTCTCAAAAAATAGATAGGGAAGTTTTTATTGAATGGTTTAAGGATAATGCCTATTCGGTGGAAGGTGTTTATCATTTGGGGGCACGAACAGATACAACAGAATTTGATTGGAATATATTTGTGAAATTGAATTTGGAGTATACAAAAAGCATTTGGAAGATTTGTTCTGCGAATAATATCCCTATGGTTTATGCT
>DEPP01000131.1:4642-11960 GCA_002358835.1 Bacteroidales bacterium UBA3389 | reverse complement strand
CACTATAAAGCGGACTATTGTAAACACGCTTCAATGTGGAGGCTTGGTATTGATATTGTTGATCCAAAACCCAATCAGGGTCAATATTACCTATATAAACGTTAAAATTCGGAATACCGAAACCTGCATTCGATTGAGTAAGTGTATAATACAAACCACCTATCTCACCAGCCGAAAATCCTGCTTCCGTAAGTTCTTCTGCCGAATATCTCATTTGAAACATTGACGACAACTTATTTGTCGGCAACATAAGTTCCTGATTAGATGTTTGTGTTTCTCGTATTTTCTGTGTCAACTCACATGGTCTTACAATCGTATACTTGATATATGTACCATATACATAAGGATAACGCACTTGATTTCCTATTATATCAGTCGCTATTACCCTCCACAAAGTTGTTTCTCCGAATCCGTTAAATGGTATAAGACCTTCATATGTATTGGTTGCAGCATCAACCAATGTCATATTGACAGAACCAGGTACCTCTGCGCCGGTTTCATCTGTTTGAAGAAATTCTATTTTAACAGCATCTTCCGTAGACGCCATAGCTCCACCGGCATCCCTTATCTGCATTTGAACAACCACATCGTTACACGTCGGATAGTTTTCTATATTCGGTGCTTTAACAACGCTTCGTATCTGCGGTACTCTTACTTCATCACCAACCACATTGGCAACAAACAATCTCACATCGTCGATAAACCATCCCGAAAAGTTAGCAGCTGCCCCACTCGATGCAGGAACGACAAATCTAATCTGAACATCTGTTGCCGAAGCTGTCAGTGTCGAATACAAATAAAATATTTCATTTCTCCAATAAGTACTATCAAGTTCTTCTACCGGGATATTAGTATTTCCTGCCCAATAAGAAACTTTCTTAAAACTACCATCAAACCCAAAAACACCTGAACCATAACTTGGGTCGTAACAATTCGGATTTGCTGAATTTTGAAGGTTCAGTGTAGCCCAAGTTCCATTAGGTTTCTTTACTTCAACTCTACCACCACTTTGGTTATTCAAAATCGGTATATGACTAAACTCCAACCTTGTTGCACAACCTGCAGGAATTTGAAACACAGGAGAAGTAATAACAATTTCACCTGAGTTAGGTATCATTCTGACAGATTTACTACCTGTTGCAGAAAGGTTGTTGTAAATCACCACATTATTTTGATCAGATACCGTCCAACCGGCAGGTATACCTGATTCAAAATCGGCGTGAGTCAATAAAGTAGGACCTTGTTGAGCAAAACAAATCTGCGTTACAAACAACAAAGTCAGCACTGCAAAAAGTGAACTTTTTTTCATATCTAAACATTTTACTAATTACCAATCAAAGACTTAGGCTTCTTACAAAGAAACTATAAGTCCACCAAATTAACTCGCAAATATACAATTTTTTATCTTTACTGCAAAATTTTTCGCAAAATAAAGACACTTCGATTATTTTTTTAGTTAGTTAACAAATGTTAAACCCGCAATAAATACCATTTTTTAAGGTAAAAAACACATCAAGCTGAGAAAAAATATATACCTTTGCAGTATGAAAAAGATTTTCACTTCATTACTATTAGTTTTCTTATCAACATTCGCTCTCTATTCTCAGAGAGACAGTTTACATATGTTCGATATTACAATCAGACCGAACAATTACACCATCTCTGCTTTCATCTATACCGATGATGGCAGGATTGATTATGACACTAAGTTTAATTATTTTCTTAAAGGCTCAAACAAAAAACTTTCAAAGAAACAAATACCGAGAGAATGCAGGATTAAAATGAAACGTAACAAAAAATTATCCGAACATTCTTACACATTTACATATCCTGCCCTGGAAGGAGTTGTCTCTAACGCAAATTACTCTCCACAGAGCAACACTTACATGTTTTTTACCAAATTGGACGGAAAACGAGATATGAAAATAACCGAATTATTTTTTGAATACGAGGACAAGAGTCTGAAAAGATTAAAATCGGTCGACGTTATATATAAATCATTCCTTACAGGCTCTACAAAAATAAGAACATATAAAAACGAATAACAAAAAATAGAGAAATGAAAAAATACATATTATTGGGATTTATCCTGACTGCGTTTGTTACAATCGACCTAAACGCACAGCGAATCGAAGAAGCATGCGAAATAATCGGCACAAGCATTAAAGACAATTCTTACAAAGAATTTACAATCGACGGCTCTGGTTTCTTATCTTACATTTGGAGCGGAAAGAATGATTCAGAAACCACGCTGAGTGTTGATTTAATTCAAGCAACTATTTCAAAAGAAATTACAGCTACAGGATACAAAATATGGCTTAACTGCATTGATGGAGTAAATTGCATAACCGAGAAAGGTGTTATAGGAAAGAACGATAGTTATTACGGAGAGTACAACCGCACTTATCTTCCCGCAAATAGCGAAAGCGATATGAATGCCATCTACTATCAATTGGATTATCTGCTTCGCTTAGCCAACGAAATAAGATAAAGAAAGAGTTTTTCGGATTAAAGATTCATTTTACTGAATTCAAGAAACAGTTTAGCGAAATCAAGAAATAAAACGCTCAAACAAAGAAAGAATATATTAATTCTTCGTTTTGTTTGAGCGTTTCTTTATTCTATTTGTCCTATACCATGAAATCTTATGCCGAGATTTTATTCTTCCTGTTCTATTACCATGAGCAATTCATCGTACCATTGTTCGGAAAATCTCCTTATAAGAGGCTCTTTCAGCATTTTATACAATGGGAGAGCGTTTTTTGAATTGACTGCATCCTTACAAATATCCCATTTATGATAATTTAACGCCTGAAATTCCCCATAATCTTTCACTCTTATCGGGTAAAGATGGCACGAAATAGGTTTACAGAAATCTATTTTTCCTTGTCGATATGCCTGCTCAATTGCACACAAAGCAATATCATTCTCATATTTTAAGAAAACGCACTCTCGTCCCTCTATTATCTTTGTGCATAAATCACCTTCGAAGTCCTCATCCCAGAAGCCATTTTCAATCATCTTCACCCCCTCTTCTCTCATAAATGGCTTTATTTCCGCAAGTCTGTCTTCTATAATTTTAATTTCCTCTTTCAAAAGCGGTGCTCCTGCATCTCCTTCCACACAACAACAACCTTTACACTTGCTTAAATCGCAACAAAACTTCACATCCTTTATGTCTTCACTGACTATACATTCACCTACCAATAACATAAGCTCTTATTTTTTTGGTGCAAAATTAAGGAAATAAGCAATGATTTTCGTATTTTTGCAGAATAATTTTTGCAAACATAAAATCGAAGCAAATGGAAGAGATAAAAGAAGTCGGAGAAAAGACTAACATGAATTTCATCGAAGAGATAATTTCCAATGATTTGAAAAGCGGAAAGCACAATAGTATAATCACACGTTTTCCTCCCGAACCAAACGGATATTTACACATAGGACATGCAAAAAGTATTTGTTTGAATTTCGGAGTTGCGAAAAAATTCGGCGGACGCACAAACTTGAGATTTGATGATACCAATCCGGTTAAAGAAGACACCGAATACGTAGATTCTATTAAAGAGGACATAAATTGGCTCGGCTTTCAGTGGGCAGAAGAACATTATGCTTCGGATTATTTCGAACAATTATACCAATGGGCTTGCGAACTTATCAAAAAAGGATTGGCGTATGTAGACGACCAAACTTTGGAAGAAATGCGAGAAAACAGAGGTACGGTTCAGACTCCCGGTAAAGACAGTCCTTATCGCAACCGCAGTGTTGAGGAAAATTTGGATTTGTTTACCAGAATGAGAAACGGAGAATTCCCTGACGGAAGCAAGACCTTGAGAGCAAAAATCGATATGGCTCATAGCAATATGCACATGAGAGATCCTATAATGTATCGTATTTTGCACACTCATCACCACCGCACAGGAGACAAATGGTGCATCTACCCTATGTACGACTATGCCCATGGTGAGAGTGATTCGCTCGAAAACATAACACACTCTATCTGTACTTTGGAATTTGACATTCATCGCCCGCTTTACGATTGGTTCATCGAACAACTCGAAATCTATCCGTCGCACCAATACGAGTTTGCAAGACTTAATCTCAACTATACGGTGATGAGCAAACGTAAATTGTTGCAATTGGTGAAAGAAAACCATGTAATAGGTTGGGATGATCCAAGAATGCCAACCATTTGTGGCTTAAGAAGAAGAGGATACACTCCGGAGAGTATCCGAAACTTCTGTGAAGACATCGGAGTTGCAAAAAGAGATAACGTAATCGACTATACACGTTTGGAAAATGCACTTCGAGATGATTTGAACAAGAAAGCACAACGTGTGATGGCTGTTTTGAATCCTGTAAAACTCATAATAGACAACTATCCTGAAGATAAGACAGAAACTTTAGAGGCAATCAACAATCCGGAAGACGAATCTGCAGGCACAAGACAAGTAAGTTTTTCAAAGACTCTTTATATAGAAAGAGACGATTTTATGGAAAATCCTCCTAAAAAATATTTCAGAATGACACCAGGCCAAGAAGTCAGATTGAGATATGCATACATCGTTCGTTGCACAGGGGTTGATAAAGATGAAAACGGAGAAATAACCGCTATTCATTGTACTTACGACGAGCAATCAAGAGGAGGAAATGCCACTGACGGAAGAAAAATCAAAGGAACAATACATTGGGTTGATGCAAACAATCATTGCGAGGCCGAAGTAAGACTTTTCGATAGGCTTTTCATAAACGAAAGTCCCGACAAGGTTGAAGAAGGTCATTCATTCCTTGAGAACTTAAATCCAGACTCGCTTCAAACACTTCAAAATTGCAAAGTAGAGAAATTCTTGGCAGATAGCAAACCTTTAGACAAGTATCAATTTGAACGTTTAGGTTATTTCTCAACCGATTACGACAGTTCATCAGAACATCTTGTGTTTAACAGAGCATGTACCTTGAAAGACTCTTGGAGTAAAAAATAAACAATTGACACAATGAAAAAACTAATCATTATTTTCGTCGTTTCATTTTTGGCAATCAATGCAAATGCACAACTAAGACATCGATTGTCAAATGGTGAACCTTACGATATTTTTTTAAGTGTAAAACCGACAGGAGGCATTGCTTACGGAGAGTTTAATAAAAACTATACTTACCTTTACGGAGGCAGCCTTTCGTTCGAGATGCAATTGGAGGAGACCAAGCTCGGATTAGGAGTTGAGTTAGGATATAACTATTGCGTACCACAGGCTTACAAACGCAATTTCATCCCAACAAAATACAATTGGGCCGCTCATCAGTTTCCAATTACACTAAACACGAATTATTACTTTTACAACGAAGTTTGCAAACCTTTTATAGGACTTGGTATCGGAGCAATTTGGGGACGATATGACTACAGTTTGAGTACGGAAGAAAGTATCGACCATTACTACTCGCGAGTGTTTGAAGGACAAAGCGGTTGGCGGTTTATGTTAGTTCCAAAAGTAGGATTGCTAATCAGCACCAATCATTTGCATGCTTTCGGTTTAGAAGTAAGTATGCCATACTGCATGCAGGCATGGAGATTGGAGAATCAATTAAGTTTCAACCTGACTCTGAATTATACATTCATTATAGATTGATTTTCTCTTCAAGATGAAAGAACACAGATTTGAGACGAAATATATTCGTTTCGAAAATATAGAAGAGCTAAACAAAGCAGACAAAGAATTAGTTTTGTCTGCTTTTGATGCTTTACAAAAATCCTATTCCCCATACTCTGCTTTCAAAGTCGGAGCAGCGATCAGGCTTGACAATAATAAAATAGTAATAGGAACGAATCAAGAAAACGCTGCCTATCCATCGGGCTTATGTGCAGAGCGAACTGCATTATTTGCAAGCGGAATGCAAGAAGGAACTCCTCAAACAATTGCAATCGTGGCACAAAACAACAAACAACAATCCGCATCAGCATATCCCTGCGGAGCGTGCAGGCAAGTAATGATAGAAACAGAAAAACGCCATAAAAACAATTTGGAAATAATTGTCGGATTGAAAGATGGAAGTTTTGCAAAATTTGAAAACACTTCATCTTTACTTCCTTTTGAATTTGAAATATAGAAAATCAATATGAAATTACTAAGCGAGAATGTAAAGCCTTTTGTAAAATTCATGATGATGATTGCAATCCTTATGAGTTGTTTTTCATTGGCTGCACTCATACTCAGTACGCTCAACTACATTACCCCTACCCTGCAAACAGAACGAATAGGCAAATTGATACTTCAAGCTATCGGAAGCATAATTATGTTTGGAGTACCGACACTATTTTATATCATTGTTTTCGATAGAGCATTCGGCAGACATTTTCGCTCTTCTGCACCGAGCAATCTGTGGATTTGGGCAATCATACTCCCTATTGCATCCATTCCATTGATAGATCTATTGAATCTTTGGAACAATCAGTGGCACTTTACCGGTGAAGAAATGTGGCGACAAATGCAACAAAACTCTTCGATTGCGGTAAGCGAGCTGCTATCTGTCAAAAGCGTCAGTGGCTTGCTTGGAAACATAGTCGTTTTGGCTGTAGTACCTGCAATATTTGAAGAATTATTTTTCAGAGGCGTGCTTCAGACAATCTGTACTGAGTGGTTTAAGAATGTCTTTCTCGGTATCATCATCAGTTCTGCAATATTCTCATTCATACATTTTGAAATCTTTTCTTTTGTTCCGCGTTTTGTGCTTTCATGTCTTCTTGGAACGGTTTTCGTTTTAGGAAAGAATATATTTATAAACATACTTTGCCACTTCGTAAACAATCTTTCGAGTTGTGTTTTTTATTTCCTTGCCGCAAATGGCAAGATTGAGCAGGCCGATAGTTCGATTTATAGTCAGACTCCCTTGTTTATCATAATCAGCATAGTTGTTCTGATATTTTTTTCTTGTTTTCAAATTATCCTTTCAAAGAAACAAAAAAATAAAATCAAGAATTAGCAAAACGAAACAAAGAGTTATTATACTCATTTCAAGAAATAATCAAAATAATTTCGTAATTTCGCAGAACAATTAGGCAAGGTTGATTATGGGTTTTGTATATCCTTATTTTCTTTTCGGACTTTTTGCAATTGCAATCCCGATTATGATACATCTTTTTAACTTTCGCAGGTTCAAAAAGGTGTATTTCACAAACGTACGCCTATTGAAAGACTTGGAAATCGAAAGTCGCAAACAAAATAAGGTAAAAAACAGACTTCTTTTATTACTTCGTTGCTTATCTGTCATCTTTTTAGTGCTTTTGTTTGCAGGTCCGTACATAAAGAACGAAGACAAAGCATTG
>DEPP01000131.1:0-4617 GCA_002358835.1 Bacteroidales bacterium UBA3389 | reverse complement strand
GTAAAACAAGGAAACAATGCAGTGTTGGTGTTCATCGACAACTCTTTTTCTATGGAAAACGCTGCAAGTAAGGGCAATTTATTGGATGTTGCAAAGAATAAAGCGAGAGAAATAGCGATGCAATACTCTCAAAGCGATGTTTTCTGTCTTATGACTCAAGATATGTCGGGCAGACATAAACACTTTGTAAACAGAGAACAGTTTTTGACCCTAATATCCGAAGTTGAAACAAGTTCGGCAAGCCTTCCGATGAGTCGTATCTTAAATTCGGCACACAGATTCATAACAACAAGCACAGCAAAGCACAAAACATGTTTCTATATTTCTGATTTTCAATCCACTTTATTTGACACAGAATCATTTGACAAACAAGGGCAAAACGATGTCTTTGTTCCGCTCAAAGCAGAGAATATAAACAATATTTTTATTGACTCTTTATGGTTCGAAAACTCCGTTTTGCAGGTCGGACAGACTGCACAACTGCATCTGAGATTGATAAATCACTCGTCAGATGAAGCAGAAAAACTGTCACTCAAACTTTTCATCGACAACAAACAACAAACAGCGAGCAGTATCGATATGCAAGCAAATGAAAGCAAAGTCTTAACGATGAATTTCACTATTCCGCATGCTGGAATCTTGCATTCGAAAGTAACAATCGATGATAATCCGGTTTGTTTTGACGATGATTTTTACTTTACCTTACTAATCAGAAATAAAATTAAAGTTTTAGCAATCAACCAACAAGGAACAAACAAACATCTTTCAAGACTTCTTCAAAACGATTCTGATATTGAGTTTGACAACATGAGCGTCGATAATATTGATTTCGGGCAATTCGGTTATCAAAGTTTGATTATATTGAATGGAATCGAAGAGATTAGTTCGGGATTAGCCTCAGAGCTAACGGCATTTCTTGACAAGGGAGGTTCTCTTTGTGTTATCCCTTCAAAAGATATAAACATTCAATCCTACAGAAACTTCCTTCAACCGCTTTCTTCGCCTACCTATGGAACTCTTGTCGAGAACAAATCAAAGGTATCAAGCATCGATATTGACAATAAATTGTTTAAGGGAGTTTTTACTTCGGTTACAGACAATATGGAAAAGCCTCAAGCGAACCGATTCTTTGCAATGGATAAGCCAAGCGGAACTGTGGCACAAAGCATTATGCAGTTTGCAGACGGAAACGATTACCTGCTTGTATCTCCACAAAAAAGCGGCGACATTTATTTGTTTTCGGTAGCACTTGAAGAAGATTGGAGTGATTTTGTCAATCAATCCGTTTTCGTTCCCACACTTTGGAACATCTGCACTCTCAGTCGCAAAATACCACAACCTTATTACACTCTCGGGGATAACTCATTTATCGATTTATCTGCTTACATAAGACTCGACAATGAAGAAGTCTGCGAGGTAAAGAACAAAGACAAAAGCATATCTTTCATTCCGCAGATGCTCAAACAAAACAAACAAATCGGTATTCTTTCACAAGGACAAACAAAAACTGCAGATAATTACGATCTATTTTTGAAAGACAGCGTCATAGGTGGCTTTTCATTAAACTATTCTCGCAAAGAAAGTCGTCTTGACTTCCTTTCGGAAAAAGAATTAAAAGAACGAATCGAAGAAAACAACATTAGCAATTCGCAAGTCTTTGCTAGCAGACAAACAATCGAAACACAATTTCAAAAAAGCAAAGCAGGCTTTTCGTTCAACACGATTTTGATTATTCTTATTTTGATAACGATAGGTCTAGAAATCATTCTACTTTACGAAAATAAAAAATCATTGAAATGAACAAAAAAACATTAGTTATTATTTGCGGAATCATCACCTTGATTTTCTGCAACATCAAAATATTTGCCCAAGAGCAAGATAGCATTAAGCATTGGAGTATCAAGAATAGCATAATCTCCAATTCGGAACAAACAACGCTTAGCAATTGGTCTGCAGGAGGTTTCAGTTCTTTCGCATTTTCCAATTTCTACAAAGGGTTTTTCAACTACAAAAACGGAAAAAATCAATGGGATAACAGCGTGGAACTTGCCTATGGATTGATTTGGCAGGATAAGACAGGTAACGGTTACAAGGATAAGAACAATCATTTCCAGAAAAGCGACGATAAGATAGAGATAAACTCGATTTTCTCGCGTAGAATGTACAAAAGCTGGAACTATAGTGCACTCGTAAACTTAAAAAGCCAGTTTGACGAAGGTTTCAAGGACGAAGTACTTATCTCGGCTCCCCTTTCACCAATCGTAATCACATCTTCACTCGGTTGGGAGTATAAACGAAGCGGTTTTTCTGCACTTGTATCATTTTTAACAGGTAAAACAACAATAGTGGAAGACAGAAGGCTTATCGGAAATTCAATATTCGGATTTACCGAAGCAGATCAAACTGCACTCTTTTCTTTAGGCTCGTATGTAAAACTTTACTTTCAAAAAGACATTTTCAAAAACATCAACCTATTGGCAAAATTGGATTTCTACTACGACTACAACAAATCATCTATTCTTGATACAGACATCAGCACAGAGATATTTATGAATATGAAAATCAGCAAATACCTTACTGCATTCGTAAGTTTCCAAGCCATAATGGACAAAGACTTCAATGAGACTTTACAATACAAGGAAAGAATGGGATTCAGCATCCCTATAAACTTCTAAGCTAAGCGTTAACGTCGAAAATATTCATCTGTTTTGGTGCAAACAAATCCAATTGATTTGCTGCACTCTCAGGCAACGGCTCAAGAGTTTCGGTAAGATAAGTCCGCAGGATTCGTTTTATCGCAACCTTGGGTGTGGTCTTGTTTGCGGCACAATAACGCAAAAGCATAAACTCATCCTTTGCCGAAAGAGTTATCTTGTAAGGCTGTTTTGAAGCAGCCCTTTTCTGCATTAATTTCTTCAAATCCGCATTGCTTTTACGACTCATCAAAATTTATTTTTGTTTCAATCGCCAAAATTAACCAAATTATGCGACATAAATAGTATCTTTGCAGACGAAAATCGATTTTAGCATTGAAAAAATATGGAACTATACAAAGAATTAAAGGATATAACGAACAATTTCTTCCTTATTGCAGGACCTTGTGTGATTGAAAACGAAACTCAACCGTTCGAAATTGCAGAACAACTTATCGAAATCACTAACCGATTGGGACTGAAACTTGTTTTCAAAGCCTCATACCGCAAAGCCAATCGTTCAAAACTCGATTCATTCACAGGAATTGGCGATAAAAAAGGTCTCGAAATACTGCAACAGATTCGTCAAACTTACTCTCTGCCCGTTATTACCGATATTCACTCTGCTCAAGAGGCAGAAGAAGCCGCAAAATATGTGGATATACTCCAGATTCCTGCCTTTCTATGCAGACAAACCGACCTTTTGACAGCCGCCGCTCAAACAGGGAAAATCGTAAACATAAAGAAAGGACAATTTCTCTCTGCTCAATCGATGCAATTTGCGGCAAACAAAGTATCGGAATCGGGCAATGGAAAGATAATGCTTACAGACCGCGGCACAATGTTCGGATACCAAGATTTGATTGTCGATTTCAGAAGCATACCTGCAATGAAGACATTCGGCTATCCTGTAATCATGGACGTAACTCATTCTTTGCAACAACCGAATCAAAGTCAAGGGGTAAGCGGTGGTGTTCCCGAAATGATAGAAACAATAGCCAAAGCAGCCATAGCTGTTGGAGCTGACGGCATCTTTATGGAGACACACCCGAATCCGAAAGAGGCTAAAAGCGATGGAGCAAATATGTTACCGCTTGCTCAAGTAGAGGGTCTGTTACAAAAGCTGATTCGCATAAAACAAGCACTCTGATTTTGCAAATAAAAAATTCTGATTTTCTTTCTTGATTTCGCTAAATTGTTTCTTGATTTTAGCGGAACGAATCTTTGTTTTAGAAAATTGTTTCTTTGTTTCGTTAAAGTGTTGTTCTACACTACTTCTACAAATCCATAAAGTAGTCAAATTATTTCAAGGCTTTATGAGTTAAATCTCTCTTTTGCAGATTGCTATATAGAGTTGGTGTTCGCAATTCTTTATACTGAAAGCAGAAATAGAAGATTGAACATTTCCAGCATTTGGAACAATAGAATCAAAACTTAATTTAGCTTGAACGAAATCTGTTTCAGAACTCTGTAAAGGCAGACCAACAGCGAACGATTTGAAGTTATCGGCTATCCCCTGCCCTGTATATTTTACAAATGCTTCTTTCAGAGTCCATATTCGGGTAAATGCTTCATCTTGTTCTTCGATTGGCAGGGCTGAAAGATAAGCTACCTCATCGCTATGAAAGAATCGTCGCACCAAATCGGGCTTATATCTCCTTTTTTGTTCGATATCTATACCTATTGGTTGATTATCCAAAGCTATTGCTATGTGTGATTTTGTGTGGGAGATAGAAAAATGTAGATTTTCATTGTATAAAAAATAAGGTTTGCCCTTCTCTCCCACTGCAATAGTGGTATCGAAGGACAAACCTTTTTCTTTGATTATTGAAAGTAATTGTTGTTTTGCAAGTAGTGAGATTTGCTTTGGACGAGACAAAGATTTGTCAATGCCAAAGGCTTTTTCACAATCCTCTATCTTGAA
>DEPP01000074.1:11882-12701 GCA_002358835.1 Bacteroidales bacterium UBA3389 | reverse complement strand
TCGGACTTTATCACTACCTTGCAGACATGGGAAAAAAGGTTTGCATCATCTATCCGAACGAATGTCCTGCCGCAACGATGATTTACCTCGATGGAATCGATTATATCATATTTTCCAACGGAGAAAAATCGGCAAGATACCGAATCAAACATGCTGATTTATTGATCTGTGCCGACTTTGCAACCTATTCACGCACTTGTGAGCAGATTGAAGAATACATAGGCAACAATGATTGTCCCAAAATCATGATCGACCATCACGAAAACCCAGAACACAACGGGCTTTTGTTTTCCGATCCTCATGCTTCTTCGACTTGCGAATTGGTTTACAAGATTCTTTCATCTTATGACAAAACTCACATCACGCTCTCTTGTGCAACGGCTTTGTATATGGGGATTTGTACCGATACGGGCAGTTTTTCGCATTCTTGTTCTCGAAGAGATGTGTTCGATGTGGCGGCATGTTTGGTTGAAATGGGTGTCGATGTGGCTGCAATCAAGCGTCAGGTGGTGGATTTATCGACCGAAAACCGTCTTCGCTTGCTTGGCTATATGCTAAAGGACAAATTGAAAGTCTTTCCCGAAAAAGGTGCGGCTTACATGGCGGTTTCTCGCAAGGAATTGAAGCAATACGGCTTTCAAAAGGGAGACTTGGAGGGTGTTGTCAATTATGCGTTGAAGATTGACGGGATTCGTTTTGCTGCTTTGATTTCCGAGCGTCAGGATAAGATAAGAATGTCATTTCGTTCGTTGAGTCCGAAGGTGGATGTAAACAAATATGCGGCGAGATATTGGAATGGCGGAGGTCATATCATGGCGG